>NZ_JBYCLC010000331.1:0-38253 GCF_057473685.1 Mycobacterium sp. TH-M116
TTCCGATATATCGTGATGCTTCGAAGGCGTCGACCAACGGCGCACCATCACACAGACGTAAGGACCACAAATGAGCAACCCATTCACTACCCCCGGCGCAGCATTCGGGGACCAACCCGGGTTCGGATTCGGCATGGCGCCCGGCCCCGTTGCACGGCGTGCCCTGCGCGGCGCAAGGCGCCACGCCCGGCACGAGTTCTTCGAGCACCTACGCGACCACGCCGGCGACCATGACGGCCCGATGGGCGTCGGCCCCGGATTCGGACCGGGCTTCGGCCCCGGATTCGGGCCCGGATTCGGGCCCGGGTTCGGCTTCGGACCGGGCGGGCGGCGCGGCGGCGGCCGCCGTGGCGGCCCCGGCCGGGGACGGCGCGGGGACGTCCGAGCGGCCATCCTGGTGTTGCTGGCCGAGCGGCCCATGCACGGCTACGAGATGATCCAGCAGATCGCCGAGCGCAGCAACGGGATATGGAAGCCCAGCCCCGGGTCGGTCTACCCGACCCTGCAGATGCTCGACGACGAGGGGCTGATCGCCGCGAGCGAAACCGCCGGCAGCAAGAAGCTTTTCGCACTGACCGACGAGGGCCGTGCGGCCGCCGGGAAGATCGAGACCCCGCCGTGGGACGAGATCGCCCAAGGCGCCGACCCGGGTCATCTGCAGCTGCGGGCGGCCGTGCGCCAGTTGTTCGGTGCGGTCGCGCAATCCGCGCACACCGCCACCGCCGAACAGCAGCAGCGCATCGTCGAGATCCTCAACAACACGCGCCGCGAGATCTACGGCATCCTCGGCGAGGACTGACCCGGCGCCGGCGGAGCCTGGACCGAGACGCTCACGACACGTCGACCCAGTCCAGGCTCCGCTGGACCGCCTTGAGCCAACCCGCATAGGCGGCGGCGCGCCGGTCGGCGTCCCAGGACGGCGTCCAGCGCCTGCCCTCCCGCCAGTTGGCCCGAAGGTCGGCGGGGTCCGCCCAGAAGCCGGCCGACAGACCGGCCGCATAGGCCGCACCCAGCGCGGTGGTCTCGGCGACCACCGGCCGCACCACGTCCACGCCCAGCACGTCGGCCTGGATCTGCATACACAGGTCGTTGGCGGTGATCCCGCCGTCGACCTTGAGAACTTCCAGGGGCACACCGGAATCGGCTTGCATGGCATCGGCCACGTCGCGGCTCTGGTAGCAGATCGCCTCCAGCGTCGCACGAGCCAGGTGCGCAGCGGTGTTGAACCGGGACAGACCCACGATCGCGCCGCGGGCATCGGAGCGCCAGTACGGGGCGAACAACCCGGAGAACGCCGGCACGAAATACACCCCACCGTTGTCGGGTACCTGGCGGGCCAGCAGTTCGCTTTGCGCCGCGCCGCCGATGATCCCCAACTGGTCGCGCAGCCACTGCACGGCCGAACCGGTGACCGCGATCGAACCCTCGAGGGCATAAACGGGTTTGGCGTCCCCGAACTGGTAGCAGACGGTGGTCAGCAGGCCGTTGCCGGAGCGCACGATCGTTTCACCCGTGTTGAGCAGCAGGAAATTGCCGGTCCCATAGGTGTTTTTAGCCTCGCCCGGCTTCAGGCAAACCTGGCCGACCATCGCCGCGTGCTGGTCGCCCAGCATTCCGGTGATCGAAACCTCGCCGCCGAGCGGCCCGAGCTCGGTCGTGAGCCCGTACGGCTGCCGCGGCGACGACGGCGCGATCGCCGGCAGCATCGCCCGCGGCACCGAGAACAACGACAGTAGCTCGTCATCCCAGTCCAGGGTCTCCAGATTCATCAGCATGGTCCGGCTGGCGTTGGTCACGTCGGTGACGTGCACCCCACCCCGCGTCCCGCCCGTCAGGTTCCACAACAACCAGGTGTCGACGGTGCCGAACAGGGCGTCGCCTTTCTCGGCCGCCTCGCGGACCCCGTCGACGTTCTCCAGGATCCACTGCAACTTCCCGCCGGAGAAGTACGTCGCCGGCGGCAGTCCCGCCTTGTGGCGGATCACCTCGCCGCGTCCGTCGCGGTCCAGCGCCGACGCGATGCGGTCGGTGCGAGTATCCTGCCATACGATCGCATTGTGACAGGGCCGACCGGTGTGCCTGTCCCACACCAGTGTCGTCTCACGTTGATTCGTGATACCCAGTGCGGCAATATCTTTCGACGACAGTCCGGCGGCGCGCAGGGCCGTCGTCAACACCGATGCGGTGCGTTCCCAGATTTCGATCGGGTTGTGTTCCACCCAGCCGGCGCGGGGCAGGATCTGCTCGTGTTCGATCTGATGGCAGGCCACGTCGACACCGTCGTGGTCGAAGATCATGCACCGGGTGCTGGTGGTGCCCTGGTCGATGGCGGCGATGAACTCGGGCAACGGCACTCCTGTCGCGTGAACGGTGACACTTCGGGCCCCTCCATGATGGTCCACCCGCCGGTCAACCGTGGCGCGAACATGCCGGTCAGCCGTTCGCCCTTGCGCCCGCGCCGGTAAGCCTGTTCCATCGGCGATGTGGGCGAAGAGGTCAAACGCACCACGTATAACCGCATCCACAGGCGGGAATACCGACGCAAGGTGCGGCTGTGCCTGGACGTTTTCGAGACGATGCTCGCGCGGTCGAACTTCGACTCGGAACGGCCGCTGACCGGCATGGAGATCGAGTGCAACCTCATCGACGCCGACTACCAGCCCGCCATGTCGAACCGCTCCGTGCTGGACGCCATCGCCGACCCTGCCTTCCAGAGCGAATTGGGCGCCTACAACATCGAATTCAACGTCCCGCCCCGGGCGCTGGCGGGACGCACCGCCTCGGACCTGGAGGCCGAGGTACGGGCCGGCCTCAACACCGCCGAGGACAAGGCAAACCGCGGCGGGGCGCACATCGTGATGATCGGGATCCTGCCCACCCTGATGCCCGAGCACCTGCGGGACAACTGGATGAGCGAGTCACGGCGCTACGCAGCACTCAACGACTCGATTTTCAACGCCCGGGGCGAGGACATCCAGATCGACATCTCCGGACCGGAGCCACTGAGCTGGAATGCCGGCTCCATCGCACCCGAATCCGCATGCACCAGCGTGCAATTGCATCTTCAACTGGCCCCCGAAGCGTTCGCGGCCAACTGGAACGCCGCCCAGGTGCTGGCCGGCCCGCAGCTGGCGCTGGCTGCCAACTCGCCCTATTTCTTCGGCCATCGGCTGTGGGCGGAAACCCGCATCGAGCTTTTCGCGCAGTCCACCGACACCCGCTCCGAGCAGCTCAAGACCCGAGGCGTACGGCCGCGGGTCTGGTTCGGCGAGCGCTGGATCACCTCGGTGCTGGACCTCTACCGGGAGAACATCCGCTACTTCCCCTCGCTGCTGCCCGAGGTGTCCGAGGAGGACCCCGCCGCCGAGCTGGCCGCCGGCCGCATCCCCCATCTGTCCGAACTGCGCCTGCACAACGGGACCGTGTACCGATGGAACCGCCCGGTCTACGACGTGTCGGAAACCGACGGCGCCGTTCACCCGCATCTGCGGCTGGAGAACCGGGTGTTGCCGGCCGGCCCGACCGTCATCGACATGCTGGCGAACGCGGCGTTCTACTACGGGGCACTGCGCAGCCTCTCGGAAGCCGAGCAGCCGCTGTGGGAAGACATGAGTTTCGCCGCGGCACAGGCGAACTTCCTGGAAACGGCGCGGCGCGGCATGGCCGCGCGGCTGCACTGGCCCGGCGTAGGCGAGGTGACAGCGTCGCGGCTGGTGCTGGACACGCTGCTGCCCCTGGCCCACGAGGGGCTGCGGCGCTGGGGTGTCGACGCCGGGGTGCGCGACCGCTTCCTCGGCGTCATCGAGGGCCGCGCCGCGACCGGCCGCAACGGCGCGACGTGGCAGGTCGCGACCGTGCGCGCCCTGCAGCAGAGCGGGATGACCAGAACCGCGGCCCTGGCCGGGATGCTGCGGCGCTACTGCGCGCACATGCACGCCAACGAGCCGGTGCACACCTGGGAAGACTAGTGCGGTGCTCGGTGCTGGACCGCCGAGCGTCACGCCAGCGTGGCGAGCGGTGCTGGACCGCCGAGCGTCACGCCAGCGTGGCGAGCGGTGCCCACCGCCACGCTGGCGTGACGGTGGGCTGCCCGAGGAGATCCGCCCGCCTACCTGCTCACCGCGCACAGGGCGGGCGCAACTACGCGGTGGCGGCCGTCGCCGCGATGAGCGCCTCGGCGAAGGTCTCCAGGTCCGTGGGGCTGGTGTCCACATGCGGCGAGATGCGCAGGCGCGGCCCCGAGAGCTCCAGCGGCGCCCGCTGCACGCCGACGCAGGTCGTCAGGATCCGCCGCCGGGTCAGCAGCCAGTCCCGCACCTCCTGCGGGTCGGCGCCGTCGAGCGGGGCCAGGGTGGTGATCGCCGACGGCTCGTCGACCGCTTCGACCACGACCCACCCCGGGACGTCGGCCAGCGCGGTCCGGCTGAGCCTGCCGAGTTCGGCCAGACGCGCGCGCACAGCCGGTGGCCCGAACCCGAGAAACTCGCCGACAGCAAGCGAAAATCCCACCTGCGCGGCGACGTTGGCCTCACCGAGCTCCAGCTGGCGTGCCACGCTCAGCGGGGGCGCCCACTCCGGTGGCCCCAGCCTGGGGCGCAAGCGCTCCAGCAGGTCGCGGCGCACCGCCAGGAAACCCACCCCGCGCGGCCCGGCGATCCACTTGCGTGACGTCGAATACGTGACGTCGGCTCCCACCGCGCAATCGATCTGGCCCAGCGCCTGAGCGGCATCCACGACCAGCGGCAGGCTCAGCTCCGCGCACAGCTGCGCGACCATCGACACCGGCTGCACCACACCGCTGTGGCTGCCCACCGCGGTCAGGTGCACCAGATCGGGCCGGCCTTCCTCCAGAGCGAACGCCGCGTCGTCGAGCGCCAGCCTGCCGTCCCCGAGCGTCGGCAACAGCCGGCGCTCGAACCCGTGGGCGGCCATCGCGGACAGGTTGGACCCGTATTCGCCGGGCAGGCACGCCACGGTGTTTCGGCCCGCCGGGCCCCTCGGCCAGCTGCCCAGCAGGAGATCCAGCGCGTGCAGTGCCCCGGTGGTGTAGACGACCTCGGCGTCGGGCATGCCGCTCAGGGCCGCGACGGCGACCCGCCCGGCGTCGAGCACCGGCGCGGCGGCCTCGGCCGCGACATAACCGCCGACCTCGGCCTCGTGCCGGGCGTGCCGGGCGGCGGCGTCGATCACCGCGAGGCTTTGGCGCGAGCAGGCCGCGCTGTCCAGGTGCAGCCCGGCCGCCGGCGGGCGGGCCGACCGCCACCGGTCGGCCAGCGAGTCGCCGTGCGTCACAGCATGGCCAGCGAGAGCCCGAAGTCGCCCGCGGTGTCCGTCCACCACCGGGTTCGGCTCAGCCCGGCCCGGGCCAGTTCGGCGCTCACGCCGTCGGGCCGGAACTTGCACGACACCTCGGTGAGCATCTCCTCTCCGGCGGCGAAGTCGACGGTCAACTCGATGGCGCCGATGCGCACCCGCTGGGCGCGATCGGCGCGCAGCCACATCTCGATGCGCTCCTCGCGCGCGTTCCAGCGGGCGACGTGCGCGAAGGCGTCGACGTCGAAGTCGGCGTCGAGTTCGCGGTTGACGACCGCGAGCACGTTGCGGTTGAACCGGGCCGTCACCCCCGCGGAGTCGTCGTAGGCGCGCACCAGCCGGCCCGTGTCCTTGACCAGGTCGGTGCCAAGCAGCAGGCTGTCCCCAGGCGCCATCACCGCGGCCAAGCTCGCCAGAAACTCCCGGCGCGGCCCGGGCGTGAGGTTGCCGATCGTGGACCCGAGGAACACGAACAGGCGCCGGCCGCCGTCGGGGATCTCGGACAGGTGCTCCTCGAAATCGCCGCACACTGCCCGGATCTCGACGCCCGGGTATTCGCGCTGGATGGCCTCCGCGGCGGTGGAAAGCATACTGGCGTCGACGTCGAACGGCACGAAGCTGCGCAGCGAGCCGCGCCCGTGCAGCGCGCTGAGCAGCGTCCGGGTCTTCTCCGAGGTCCCGCTGCCCAGTTCGACCAGGGTGTCCGCCTCGCTGACCGACGCGATCTCGGCCGCCCGGTCCCGCAGGATCTCAGCCTCGGCACGCGTGGGGTAGTACTCGGGCAGCCGGGTGATCTGGTCGAACAGCTCGCTGCCCAGCGGATCGTAGAACCACTTGGGCGGCAGGCTTTTCGGCGTTCGCCGCAGGCCGTCCGACACGTCGCGGCGCAACGCGTGGTACGCGGAGTCGGCGGCCAAATGGTTGGACAGCGACAGCGTCATCACGATCCTTTCGGGTTGTCCAGCGCGGTGAACGTCACCCGCTCGGAAGTGACTTCGACGAGGTGGTGGTCCGGCACGTCCTCCCACTCCCCGTCGTCGTCGTAGGGTTCGCTGGCCAGCACCACGCCGTCGTCGCGGCGCAGGATGGACAGCGTCTCGTTCCACGTCGTCGCCAGCAGCCGGAACCCGTCTGCGGCCAGCACATTGAGCCGGGCCGCCGGGTCGGAAGCCCCGATCTCGGCGATCGTTTCGCCCAGGGTGTCGAGCCCGCGCGCAAAGATGACGGCCGCCAACAACGCGCTGTCGCAGGCAGATTCGGCCGAAGGAGCCGGTGGCAGCACGGTGCGGTCGACGACGCCGTTGTGCGACAGCAGCCACCGCCCGTCGGTGAACGGCGCAGTCGAGCTGGCCTCGATGGGCATACCGACAGTCGCCGAGCGCACCGCGGCGACAACGCAGTGACTGCGCAGCGCCGGCGCGACCGAGGCGAACGAGACGTCACCCCACAGCGGCGCCGCGCTGCGCCAGCGCCGCGGCGCCGTCCCCTCTGCCGAGCCGTCGAAGAAGCCGACCCCCCACCCGTCGGCGTTCATCAGGCAGTGCTTTTGGCGGCGCGGGGCGTAGGACTGCACCCGCAGGCCGTGCGGCGGGTCGAGCACCAGCGAGGACACCGTGACACCGGCGCCCAGCCAGCCGAGGTGACGGCACATCAGGCGGACTCGTCGACGGACCAGGCCAGCCGGACGCCGGCGAAGATCTGGCGCCGGTAGGGGTGATCCCAGTTGCGGAAGCTGGGCCGCACGATCCCCGGCTCCACGGCCCACGACCCGCCGCGCAGCACGCGATAGTCACGAAAGAAGAACGGTTGCGAGTACCGCTGGTAGATCATCGGGACGAACCCCGGCCATCCCCGCAGCGGGGAGGAAGTCCACTCCCAGACGTCGCCGAGCAGCTGCTCGGCCCCGTACGCCGAGGCGCCGCCCGGATAGGCGCCGACGGGCGCCGGGCGCAGCGTCGTCCCGCCCAGGTTGGCCAGGTCGGGAGAGGGCTGCTGTTCACCCCACGGGTAGCGCCGGCGCGTCCCCGTCGACGGGTCCCACGCGCAGGCCTTCTCCCACTCCATCTCGCTGGGCAACCGGGCGCCGGCCCACGCCGCATAGGCCGCGGCCTCGAAGTAGGTGACGTGCTGGACGGGCTCGTCGGCCGGGATGTCCTCCACGCGGCCGAACCGGGTACGGGTCGCGCCGTCGGCGCTCCAGAACTGCGGCGCGGTCAGGCCCGCGCTCAGGCGATACTCCCAGCCGCGCGGCGACCACCACTGCGGCTCGCGGTAGCCGCCGTCGTCGAGGAAATGCCGCCATTCGCCGTTGGTGACGGGGACGGTGCCGATGCGGAATGCGGGCAGGTCGACGACGTGGCCGGGACGCTCGTTGTCCAGGGAGAACGGTTCGGCCGCGGCGTCGGTCCCCAGCACGAACGGGCCGGCGGGCACCAGCACCGACGTGCCGGCCAGACCGGGCCGTCCGGCCGGCACCGCCGCGGTGTCGGGCAGCAAGGGGGCGCCGACGCGCAGGTTCAGGGCCTGCAGCATGGTCTCGTCGTGCTGGTTCTCGTGGCTGACCACCATGCCGTAGACGAAGCCCCGCTCACCCAGGGGGCCCTCGTCGGGTAACACTTCCAGGGCGTCGAGCACCGCCGAGCGCACCGTGTGGCAATAGGAGCGGGACTGCGCCGGGGACAACAGCGGCAGGTCGGCGCGGCTGGCGCGGGAATGTGTGAACGCGTCGTAGAGGCCCTCGACGGCCGGCGGCAGCATCGACGGCCGGGTGGGGTCACCGCCCCGCAGCAGCCACAGCTCCTCCTGCTGCCCGATGTGCGCCAGGTCCCACACCAGCGGGCTCATCAGGGGGTCGTACTGCCGGCACAGCTCGTCGTCGTCGAGGTCGACGAGGAGCAACGTCCGCGCCCGTGCCCGCGCCAGATCGTCGGCGATCCGTTCCCGGAAAATCACGGTCCCCCCCGCGCCAGCCGCGCGACCGCGGGCACCGCGCCATGTTGGCTCACCTGCTCGCAGAAGTCGTCGGCGGGGCAACGGCCCTGCTCGACGGCGCGGGCCAACCGCTGCATCGGTTCGGCGAGTTCGGCCGGTGCCCGCTCGGCGGCCAGCCCCACGCAGGTGTTGGCCGCCGTGTAGAGCCGGCGATCACGCAGCCCGACCCGCGCCGCGGTGTCCCAGGCGGTGGCCACGGGTTCGACCGCGTCGGCGGCGGAGGCGGCCGTATCCGGGTCGTCGAGCAGTGCCACCAACGTGAACACCACGGCGGGCCAGAACGCGTCCGGCAGGCTGTCCAGGTAGCGGATCTCCAGCCAGCGGCGCGGGCGCACCGGCGGGAACAGCGTGGTCAGGTGATATTCCAGGTCGGCGATCGTCGGGCGGCGGTCGCCGAGCAGCACTCGGCCGTCCACCCAGTCGGTGAAGGGCACGTAGTGAGTGACGGCGACGGCCTCGGGGTCGTTCACCAGCATCACCGGCGCGTTGAGCGCGTAGTTCGCCCATTCGGGGCCGGGCTCCTCACAGCTGGCCCCCAGCACCGGCCCGCAACGCGCCGAATCCATCCGGCCCCAGACCCGCTGACGGGTGGACGACCAGCCGGACAGCTCACCGCCCAGCATCGGCGAGTTGCCCGCGATCGCGATCATGGTCGGCCCCAGCGCGTGTGCCAGCCGCACCCGCTGCGCCCACCCGGACCGCGGGCCGGCGTCCAGGTTGACCTGGACCGAGGCGGTCGACGTCATCATCGCCGCACCGACGTCCCGGAAGCCGTCGGCGGCGAAGAACTGCTCCATGGCGCGGTAGCGCGCCCCGGGATTGATGCGCTCGGGGGGCCGCAACGGGTCCGCCCCGAGATAGACCAGCCCGAGCCCGGCGTCGGCGAAGGCCGCCCGCAGCACGGCCTGGTCGCTGTGCATGGCGTTGATGGCCGGTACCGCACCGCCGGCGGGTGGTCCGGACAGCTCGACCGCGCCGCCGGGTTCGACGGTGACCGAGCTGGCGCCGGGCAGGGCCGGCAGGAACTCGAGCACCTCGAGGATCTCGTCCCAGCCCGGCCTTCGGTGCGGATCGGTCGGGTCGTGGCAGTGCGCCTCCACTTCGAGACCGACCCGCCCCAGCGAGCCGTCGGCCAGGCAGCTGTCGGCGATGTAGCGGGCGACGGCCGACGAATCGGCCATCTCGGCTTCGGCCGGGCAGGCCGACGCCGGCTGCGAGGCCACGCCGGTGGTGCCGGCGAACGTCATATCCCGATCCCTCCGGGCCCCTGCGGACCGCTCGCTCGCGTCAGCTATCGGACGACAACCACGACCATTTCATCTTCCGGACCGTGCAGACATATTCCCGCTTTCGCTCCTTTTCACCGCCCGGCCTACCGTGTTACCACCTTTTCGCATTCATTGCCCCAGCGCGTTCTGCATCGCCCCGGCGAGCACGTTGACCGCGGGCCCCGCGTTGCCGGATTGGCAGACCTTGGCCTGCAGCACCACGTTCTGGAGCAGCCGGGTCTGGTCGAAACATCGGCGATCGGTGTCGGCCTCCTGCTTCGTCCAGTCCGCGTCGGTGGCGGTCGGCGGCCCACCGGCGAAGGACCAGACCTGGGTGGACCCGTCGTCGAGGTGCATCGCCGTGGTCTGTCCCGAGCACCCCGTGGTCCGGTCCACCAGCCGGCGGAAAGCCCTGGTCGCCGCGCTGTCGGTGGCGAACACCCCGACCGCCTGCTTGGCGTAGTGGGTTTGGTCGGTGGCCGACGTCTGGGTGATGGCCCCGTTGAACGACGCCAGGTCCGGGTCGTCGTAGACCTCGGGAAGTCCGATGTCGGCCCAGTTGTTGCAGGCGGGCAGATCCACCCAGAAGGCCTGGAAAGGCTCGGCGAAGACCGACTCCCAGCCCATCGGCGCGCCGATGACATTGCCGACCGACCCCTTGCCCAGCACCGCATAGGACACCACCCCCGGCTCGGAGGGCACGGCGACCGCGACGGAGCCGCCGATCACCTGGCCGACGACCCCGACGACCCCGACAGCGCCGAGCGCCCCGACGGTCCGGACCACCGCGGCAACCAGCATGGTCATGCAGCCGATCATGCCAGGCGAAACTCAGCCCAGCTTGGCCCGAACCCCTTCCTCGACCTTCTTACCGAGGTCGGGGTCGACGTTGCGCCAGTACTCGAACACCCGGGACAGCACCGGCTCTGTGACGCCCTTACAGACGTGGCCGATGATGTTGTGCACCATGCGCTCCCGCGCCTCGTCATCCAGCACATCGCGGACCAGGGCGCCGGCCTGGGCCCAGTCGTCGTCCTCGGCGTGCAGGGTGTAGGCGGAGCGGACCATGTCCCCGTCGGCGTGCCAGCGCACCTCGGCGGCGCGCGCCGGGTCCGCCTGCGGCCCGCCGTAGGAGTTCGGCGCGTAGACCGGGTCGGAGGCGTTGTGCACCCGCATGGCGCCGTCCTTGGAGTAGCTGTTCACCTCCACCCTGGGGGTGTTGACCGGGATCTGCCGGTAGTTGGTCCCCAGCCGGGCGCGGTGCGCGTCGGAGTAGGAGAAGCCGCGGGCCTGCAGCATCTTGTCCGGGCTCAATCCGGTGCCGGGCACGGTGTTGTTCGGCTCGAAGGCGGCCTGCTCGATCTCGGTGTGGTAGTCGGTGACGTTGCGGTCCAGCGTCATCGTGCCGACGTCGATCAGCGGGTAGTCGCTGTGCGGCCACACCTTGGTCAGGTCGAACGGGTTGAACCGGTAGTTGCGGGCCTCCTCGTAGGGCATGACCTGCATCTTCAACGTCCAGCTCGGATGCTCGCCGCGCTCGATGGCCTCGTAGAGGTCACGCGTGTGGTAGTCGCCGTCCTCGCCGGCCAGCCGGTCGGCGTCCTGCTGAGTCAGGAATTCGATGCCCTGATCGGTGATGAAGTGGTACTTCACCCAGAAGATCTCGCCGGCCGCATTGATCCAGCTGTAGGTGTGGCTGCTGTAGCCGTTCATGTTGCGCCACGTCTTCGGGATCCCCCGGTCTCCCATCAGCCAGGTCACCTGGTGCGCAGACTCCGGAGACAGGCTCCAGAAGTCCCACTGCATGTTGTGGTCCCGCAGGTTGGTGGCCTGCATGCGTTTCTGGGACCGGATGAAGTGCTGGAACTTCAGCGGGTCGCGCATGAAGAAGACCGGCGTGTTGTTGCCGACCATGTCGAAGTTGCCCTCGCTGGTGTAGAACCTCAGCGAGAAACCCCGCGGATCCCGCCAGGTGTCCGGGCTGCCCCGCTCGCCGGCGACGGTGGAGAACCGGGCCAGCATCTCGGTCTCGGTGCCCGGCTGGAACACCGCCGCCCGCGTGTACCGGCTGACGTCGTTGGTCACCATGAAATGACCGAAGGCACCACCGCCCTTGGCGTGCGGCTGGCGTTCCGGGATTCGCTCCCGGTTGAACATCGCCATCTGCTCGATCAGGTAGTGGTCCTGCAGCAGGATCGGGCCGTCGGGCCCGATGGTCAGCGACTGGTCGTCGCTGGGTGCGGCAATTCCGGCATCCGTGGTGGTGTGACGCTCCGTCATCTCACCCTCTCCTCTTCGGCCGTTCGGTGTCAGCCGTTCACACAGGGCTTTCGGAACGAACGGCTACCCGAACGGCACGGATCCCAATCGGCGTCCCGACCGGTACCGCAGGCCCGTTACGCGCGGGGCCCCGGGGGGCTGGGTGACGGGCCGGGCTCGTTGGTGCTCGACGACGGGCCGGGGCCGCCGCCCGGGCCGAACTGACCGCCGCCGGGCCCACCCATGCCGCCCTGGCCCCCCGGGCCACGGGGAGGCATGGGGACGAGCATGCCCGGGCCGCCGGGGCCGCCGAACTGCCACGGGCCGAAGCCGCCGGGGCCGAACCCCCCAGGCCCCGCACCGGGACCGAACGGGCCCATACCGGGCCCCGGGCCGGGGCCATCGGGGCCATCCGGGCCGCCGGGGCCGCCGGGGCCGCCGGGGCCGAACATCATGCCCGGGTGATGGCCGTGGTGGCAGTGGTGGTAGCCGAACACCATGGCGCCGGAGAAGAAGATGGTCGCCACGATGAACACGATTCCCGCGACGATCACCACCCACGCCGCCGCCAGGTAGAGCCTCGGCGGCTTGGGCCGCTGCGCTGGCGCAGGCGGTGGCGGTGGCGGGGTCGGGGGAACGGACGTCGGCTGCGCTGTCGGTTCGGGTGTCTCGGTCATGACGTGAATACTGCCCCCGTGGCTGCCGCCTTAACAGGCCCCGGGGGACAAAATTGCTGTGAATCGAGATCCGGCTGTGATCGCCAGGTGGCCCGGCCGCTCGGGTGAGCGCCGGGCCACTGCTGAATCGAGACTTACGGCGATGGCGTCAGCGACGGCGAGACCGACGGCGGGACCTCTGCGGGGCCAGTACCGGGGCCATGGCCGGATCCATTACCGGGTCCGTGGCCGGGCCGTATCATCTCGGGCCCGCCACCGCCCGGGAACGCCGCCGGGCCACCGCCCGGGCCGCGCGGATGCATCATCATGGAGTGGTGTTTGTGGTGGCCGTGATGATGCCAGCCGCAGTGGCCTCCGGCGTGGCGGCCCAGCATGAAGCCGGTGAAGAAGATGACCGCCACGACGAACACGGTGCCGGCGACGATGGCGACCCACGCCGCGACCTGGAAGACCCTCGGGGTCTTGTGGGGCGCCTCGGCCGTGGGAACTGTTGCCGTGGAAGCACGCGCTGTCGGGGTTTCAGGTGTTTCACTCATGAGACACATGATGCCCGCGTCAACACTGGTCGCGGCTATGCACTACTTAGGTAAACGCTGTGAGGCGACGGCTCACCCCATGCCGCCGCCGAGATCATGCGGCTCGCGATGGTGGCGTTCGGTCAGGGCTTGAACGGGTTGACCGCGAATTGGATCACCCGATACGGCGCGCGGGCCCGAGGCTCGGCGTTGTTCCACTGGCTGACAAAGATCCGCAACTCGTCCAGCGTCGACCCGGGCGAGATGTATCCGCCGTACGGCTGCGCGAGCCGGTTGTCAAAAGGAGACGGCAGGCTTTCCGCCGGTTCGGGCCACTGCTCCTCGTGCCGCACCACCGTCGTCACCGGCGCGGCGCCCAGCGACGTCGGGTCGTCGGCGACGCGCACCTCCATGTTCAGGGTGCTGGCGTTGAAATACGACAGCACGGTCTTGCCGTCGACCTGGCGGATGTCCATCTCGCCGACCTGGTCGGGCCACAGGGGTGTCGGCGCCTGCCCCCAGCCACCGCCCGGTCCGGCCGCCCAGCCCTGCCACGTCGAGCGGTCGCTGAATCTCTGCGGGGTGGCCCGATACAGCCGCACCGGATCCCGGCGGGTGAAGTTGTCGGCCACGATGTACACCCAGCCGCCGGGCGACTCGGGGGTGGGGATCGGGTCGTAGTACCCGCTGATCTGGGTCTGCGAGCCGCCCTGGTAGGAGGCGGCCCGCCGGGATCCCGGCACCGTTCGCCAGCCGGGGCGCGACGGCTCGGCCGCCACCAGCCGCGAACTGACCGGTTCCAGGGCCTTGGCGGTGGTCACCATCAGGTAGTTGTGCCGGTGGATCTGCACCACCCCGGCGGGCAGCTGCGAATCCCCCGGCGGCGTGGGGTCGGCCAGCAGCGGCCTGTTGACGCCGGTGACGCCGGTGTAGCGCACCCCGGCCGGGTCGTCGACGGACGCGGTGTCCACCCGCAGCGCCACCGGCGAGTACCAGCCGCCGAACCCGACGCCCTGCCCGGCGAAACTGTCGCCGCACACCTGGAGCAGCTCGGTGGGGAACTCGACGAACTCGCACAGGTCGGTGGCACCGATGCCGTAGTCCCCCGTCGGGGTGCCGGTGCCGGCCGTCGGGCCGATCCGCACCACCTGACCCGGTGCCAGCGGCCACAGGATCGGCTGCGGCACCGGTGCGGGCGGGTCAGCGCGCGCAGCCCAAAAGCATTGCGGGACAAGCAAAGATAAAACGAGAAGCGACCGCGCGACCTGAGCGGAGCTCACCGGCTGGACTATAGTTCGGCGGCCAGCAGCTCGGCGATCTGGATCGTGTTCAGCGCCGCCCCCTTGCGCAGGTTGTCGCCGGAAACGAACAGCGCCAGGCCGCGCCCGTCGGGCACCCCCGGATCGCACCGGATCCGGCCGACCAGCGACTCGTCGACGCCCGCGGCAGCCAGCGGGGTCGGCACGTCGACCACCGTGACGCCCGGTGCGCCGCTCAGCAGCTGCCGCGCCCGCTCCGGCGACAGCGGCCGGGCGAACTCGGCGTTGATCGACAGCGAGTGCCCGGTGAACACGGGGACCCGCACGCAGGTGCCGCTGACGGCCAGGCCGGGGATGCCCAGGATCTTGCGGCTCTCGTGACGCAGCTTCTGGTCCTCGTCGGTCTCCCCCGACCCGTCGTCGACCAGCGATCCGGCCAGCGGTATCACGTTGAACGCGATCGGCGCAACGTAGGTTTTCGGCGCCGGGAACCTCACCGCGCCGCCGTCGTGCACCAGCTTCTCGGCGTCGCCGATCCCCGCCCGCACCTGGGTGGCCAGCTCCTCCACACCGGCCAGCCCGCTGCCGGACACGGCCTGGTAGCTCGACACCACCAGCCGGGTCAGCCCGGCCTCGTCGTGCAGCACCTTGAGCACCGGCATCGCGGCCATGGTGGTGCAGTTCGGGTTGGCGATGATGCCCTTCTTGAGCGACCGGGCGCCGGCAGCCACATCGCGCGCGAAGTTCACCTCGGACACCACCAGCGGCACGTCGGGGTCCTTGCGCCAGGCCGAGGAGTTGTCGATCACGGTCACCCCGGCCGCGGCGAACCGCGGCGCCTGCACCTTCGACATCGCCGAACCCGCGGAGAACAACGCGATGTCCAGGCCACTCGGGTCGGCCGTCTCGGCGTCTTCGACCTCGATTTCCTGGCCGCGGAACTCCAGCTTGCGGCCCTGCGAGCGGGCCGAGGCGAAAAATCTCACCGTGCTCGCCGGAAAGTCGCGCTCGGCGAGCAGCGTGCGCATCACCTGGCCCACCTGGCCGGTGGCGCCGACTACTCCGATGGCAACCATCTACCGACCCGTCCCCGCATACACCGTCGCGCTCTCCTGGCCGCCGAGCCCGAAGGCCTCGTGCAACGCCACCACGGCCTTGTCCAGCTCGGTGTCGCGGCACAGCACCGAGATGCGGATTTCGGAGGTGGAGATCAGCTCGATGTTGACGCCCACCTCGGCCAGCGCCTCACAGAAAGTGGCCGTGACGCCGGGGTGGCTGCGCATTCCCGCGCCGACCAGCGACACCTTGCCGATGTGGTCGTCGTAGAGCAGCTGGGTGAACCCGATCTCCCCCTTGAGCGCCTCCAGTTTGGCGACCGCGGTGGGTCCGCTCTCGCGGGAGCAGGTGAAGGTGATGTCGGTCTTGCCGTCCTCGACCTTGGAGATGTTCTGCAGCACCATGTCGATGTTGACCTCGGCATCGGCGACGGCGCGGAACACCTTCGCGGCGTAGCCCGGGATGTCGGGGATGCCGACGACGGTCACCTTGGCCTCACTGCGGTCGTGTGCGACTCCGGTCAGGATGGGGTCTTCCATGGGTGTGTCCTTGATCGATCCGACGACGACGGTGCCCGGCTTGTCCGAGTACGACGATCTGACGTGCACCGGGAGGTTGTAGCGGCGGGCGTACTCCACGCAGCGCAGCATCAGCACCTTGGCGCCGCAGGCCGCCATCTCCAGCATTTCTTCGAAGGTCACCGCGTCGAGCTTGCGGGCATTGTGCACGATCCTGGGGTCCGCGCTGAAGATGCCGTCCACGTCGGTGTAGATCTCGCAGACGTCGGCGTGCAGCGCCGCGGCCAGGGCGACCGCCGTGGTGTCCGACCCTCCGCGGCCCAGGGTGGTGACGTCCCGGGTGTCCTGGCTGACGCCCTGGAACCCGGCGACGAGCACGATGCGGCCCTCGTCGAGCGCGGACTGCACGCGGCTGGGCGTGACGTCGATGATCTTCGCGTTGCCGTGGGTGCTGGTGGTGATGACACCGGCCTGCGATCCGGTGAACGAGCGGGCGTTGGCGCCGAGCGATTCGATCGCCATCGCCACCAGCGCGTTGGAGATGCGCTCGCCGGCCGTCAGCAGCATGTCGAGCTCGCGGGGCGGCGGGACCGGACACACCTGCTGGGCCAAGTCCAACAGGTCGTCGGTGGTGTCGCCCATCGCCGAGACCACCACGACCACGTCGTTGCCCTGCTTCTTGGTTTCGACGATGCGTTCTGCGACCCGCCGTATCCGGTCGGCGTCGCCCACCGACGATCCACCGTATTTCTGCACGACGAGTGCCACTGAATCTTTATCTTTCCTGTCTCGGGATTGGAGGTGGGGCTACTCCGATCAAACCCACAACAGGATACGTGGCGGCGCATCTCGATTTTCCTGGTGATAGGCGCGACGCGGGCAGTCGCGGCAGTCGGGCAGTCTCGGCAGTCTCGGCAGTCTCGGCAGTCTCGAGCGTCACGCTGGAGTGTCATCCGAGCCCGAGAGCTACCCCAGCGTGACTCTCGGCGGCGGGTCGCGCGGTTTTGGCCTCTTTTTGTTCGAGGCGCCGAGCGCGGTAGAGTAGCGCACGTGCAGCGGATGCTCCTCCTCGGACGCCGCGACGGGGTCTGATCCAGACCGGCTTCCCGTCGCGGGCGCTCGCGATGCGCCGGTCTGAGCTTCCTTCTGACACCCCCGGAGCAACTACCGTGACTACCAATTCCGACGCGTATACCTCGTCCCGCGCCATCATCACGCCCGCGGGCCCGCCCGCCCCTGGCCAGGCCCGGTGGAATGCACAACGCGGCTCGTCGATGCCGATCCACCGGTACCGGCCGTTCGCCGAGGAGGTCGAGCCCGTCCGCCTGGCCGACCGCACCTGGCCCGATCGCGTCATCGAGCGCGCCCCGCTGTGGTGCGCGGTGGACCTGCGCGACGGCAACCAGGCGCTGATCGACCCGATGAGCCCCGCCCGCAAGCGCCGCATGTTCGACCTGCTGGTGGGCATGGGCTACAAGGAGATCGAGGTCGGCTTCCCCTCGGCCAGCCAGACCGATTTCGACTTCGTCCGCGAGATCATCACCGAGGGCGCCATCCCCGACGACGTCACCATCCAGGTGCTCACCCAGTGCCGGCCGGAGCTGATCGAGCGTACGTTCGTCGCCTGCGAGGGTGCGCGTCAGGCGATCGTGCACTTCTACAACTCGACGTCGGTCCTGCAGCGCCGCGTGGTCTTCCGCGCCGACCGGGCCGCGGTGCAGGCCATCGCGACCGACGGCGCACGCAAGTGCGTCGCGGAGGCCGCCAAGTACCCCGGCACCCGGTGGCGCTTCGAGTACTCCCCGGAGTCCTACACCGGCACCGAGCTGGAGTACGCCAGGGATGTCTGCGACGCCGTCGGCGAGATCATCGCGCCGACCCCGGACAACCCGATCATCGTCAACCTTCCCGCCACCGTGGAGATGGCGACCCCCAACGTCTACGCCGACTCGATCGAGTGGATGAGCCGCAACCTGGCCAACCGCGACTCGGTCATCCTGAGCCTGCACCCGCACAACGACCGCGGCACCGGGGTCGCCGCGGCCGAGCTGGGGTATCAGGCCGGCGCCGACCGGATCGAGGGCTGCCTGTTCGGCAATGGCGAGCGCACCGGCAACGTGTGCCTGGTGACGCTGGGGCTCAACCTGTTCTCCCGCGGCGTGGACCCCCAGATCGACTTCTCCAACATCGACGAGGTGCGCCGCACCGTGGAGTACTGCAACCAACTGCCGGTGCCCGAGCGTCACCCCTACGGCGGCGACCTGGTCTACACCGCGTTCTCCGGCAGCCACCAGGACGCCATCAACAAGGGCCTCGACCAGATGAAGATCGACGCGGACGCGGCGGACTCCGACGTCGAGGACATCCTCTGGCAGGTCCCCTACCTGCCGATCGACCCCAAGGACGTCGGGCGCACCTACGAGGCGGTGATCCGGGTCAACTCGCAGTCCGGCAAGGGTGGGGTGGCCTACATCATGAAAGCCGACCATGGCCTGGCTCTGCCGCGGCGGCTGCAGATCGAGTTCTCGCAGGTCATCCAGGAGATCACCGATGGCGAGGGCGGCGAGGTCTCGCCGAAGGCGATGTGGGAGGCGTTCTCCGAGGAATACCTCGCACCGGTGCGGCCCCTGGAGCGGATCCGGCAGCGGGTGGAGGCGTCCGAGGACGACAGCGGGACGACCAGCATCACCGCGACCGTCAAGGTCGACGGGGTGGAGACCGAGATCACCGGCACCGGCAACGGCCCGCTGGCGGCCTTCGTCGACGCGCTGGGGGGCGTCGGGTTCCAGGTGGCCGTGCTCGACTACTCCGAGCACGCGATGAGCGCAGGCGGTGACGCGCAGGCCGCGGCCTACGTCGAAGCTTCCATCGCCGGCAAGACGGTGTGGGGGGTGGGGATCGCGTCGTCGATCACCATCGCGTCGCTGCGCGCGGTCGTGTCGGCGGTCAACCGCGCCTCCCGCAACTAGAGGCGCCGACAACGTAAGGAGCAATCACCGTGTGGCACACCTCGTGGGGTTTCATGTGGTCAGCCATCGTCGCCTTCGCGTTCATCGCCTACCTGCTGATCCTGTTCAGCATCATCGCCGACCTGTTCTGGCGGGACCACAGCACCACCGGCTGGATCAAGGCCGTGTGGGTGTTCTGTCTGGTGCTGTTCCCCTATCTGGCCGCGCTGGTGTACCTGATCGTGCGCGGCGAGGACATGACGATGCGGGCGCGGGAGGCCGCGACGCTGGTCAAGCGGGGCAGCCACGCCTATTTCCGCGAGGTCACCGGCCGATCGCCGGCCCAGGAGATCGCCCACGGCAAGGAACTGCTCGACGACGGCACGATCACCCCGGACGAGTTCGACACCTTGAAAGGCAAGGCGCTGGACTGAAGGCCGTCAGAACAGGGCAAGCTGCGCGTCCAGCGCGGAGGCGTCGGTGAACTGCTCCATGATCGTGCCGCCGACGACGGCACCGACGCAGTCCATGAAGTGGGCATCGGTCACCATCGGCACCCCCAGTTGCCGGGCCAGGTAGCCTTTGCCCTGCTCGGGAGACGTGACGTTGCAGACGACCAGGGAAGTTTCCCGGTCCACAGTGTCGCTGTAGGCCAGCCCGGCGTGCAGGATCCTCTCGACGAGCTCCTCGTGGGTGCGCCCGACCTCGGCGGCCAGCGCCACCCGCATGCCCTGCACCAGCGGCCTGCCCCGCACGAACTGCCCCGGGTTGAGGTAGGGGCACGACATCCGCGAGGCGAGCACCTTGAGCGGCCTCAGCTCGTCGTGGGTGACGCGGCCGTTGGGCCACCGCCGCCGGGTGACCGGACGCACCGGCAGCCACACGTCGCGTTCGCGGGCCCGCCGCAGTGCCGACGCCAGCACGCCGGTCAGCACCATGGCGTCGTCGAACGCGTCGTGCGGGCGCTGTTGGTTCACTCCCCAGTGCGCGGCCAGCGTCTCCAGTCGCAGGTTGCCGATCCCGAGGTCCAGCCGGCGGGCCAGCTCCAGGGTGCACATGACGGTCTCGACGGGAAGTGCGGTTCCGGCGAGCTCGGCCTCGGCGGCCAGGAACGCGTAGTCGAACGCGACGTTGTGCGCCACCAGCGTGCGGCCGCGCAGCACCTGGAACAGGCCAGCGGCGATGTCGGCGAACTGCGGCTGATCCTCGAGCATCGCGGCCGTCAGGCCGTGCACGTGGGTGGGGCCCGGGTCCACCCCCGGGTTGAGCAGGCTCACCACCGACTGCTCCACCCGCCCGTCGGCGTCGAGGCCGAGCGCGGCGAGGCTGATGATGCGCGCCTGGCCCGGACGAAACCCCGAGGTCTCGACGTCGACCACCGCCCAGCCACTGTCGGGCTCGTTGGCCGGCCGCCCCCAACCCACCCGGTTCATGCACGCCAGGATGGCACGTCGCGCCGACATCGTCCGGTCGCTCACCGCCGTGTCGCCGTGAAACCGCTTTTTCACCGCCCTTAAACTCCCGAGGTGATCACCACCCGCGCTCGCCTGGCCCTGGCCGCGGGAGCCGGCGCACGCTGGGCGTCGCGGGTGACCGGCCGCGGGGCGGGGGCGATGATCGGCGGCCTGGTCGCGATGACGCTGGACCGTTCGGTGCTGCGCCAGCTGGGCGCGGGCCGGCGCACGGTCGTCGTCACCGGGACGAACGGCAAGTCGACCACGACGCGGATGACAGCGGCGGCGCTGGGCACCGTCGGACCGGTGGCGACCAACGCCGAGGGCGCCAACATGGACGCCGGCCTGGTGGCCGCGCTGGCCGCCGACCGCGACGCCGAACTGGCCGTGCTGGAAGTCGACGAGATGCACGTCCCGCACGTCCTGGATGCGGTGGGGGCCGCCGTCGTCATTCTCCTCAACCTGTCGCGCGACCAGTTGGACCGCGTCGGCGAGATCAACGTCATCGAACGTGCGCTGCGGGCCGGCCTGGCCCGCCACCCCGCGACGGTGGTCGTCGCCAACTGCGACGACGTACTGATGACTTCGGCCGCCTACGACAGCCCGAACGTGGTGTGGGTGGCCGCCGGCGGTGCATGGGCGAACGACTCGGTCAGCTGCCCGCGCAGCGGCGAGGTGATCGTCCGCGAGAAGGGCCACTGGTATTCCACCGGCGCCGACTTCACGCGGCCCAGCCCGCAGTGGTGGTTCGACCCGGAAGAGGGCGGCACCCTCCACGGGCCGGACGGCCTGGCACTGCCGATGCGGCTGGCGCTGCCGGGCGCGGTGAACCGCGGCAACGCCGCCCAGGCCGTGGCCGCCGCCGTCACGCTGGGCGCCGATCCCGCGCGGGCGCTGGCGGCGGTGTCGGGCGTCGACGAGGTCGCCGGGCGTTACCGGACCGTGCGTGTCGGCCGCCACGAGGCGCGGCTGCTGCTGGCCAAGAACCCGGCCGGCTGGTCGGAGGCGCTGTCGATGGTGGACAAGCACGCGGCCGGGGTCGTCATCGCGGTCAACGGGCAGGTGCCCGACGGGGAAGACCTGTCGTGGCTGTGGGACGTCCGGTTCGAGCACTTCGAGGACACCACGGTGGTGGCCGCCGGTGAACGCGGCACCGACCTCGCGGTGCGCCTCGGGTACGCCGGCGTCGAGCACACGCTGGTGCACGACACGATGGCCGCCATCGCGTCGTGCCCACCCGGGCGCGTCGAGGTCGTCGCCAACTACACCGCGTTCTTGCAGCTGCAGCGGGCATTGGCGCGCCGTGGCTGATTCGAGTGTGCGGATCGGGCTGGTGCTGCCCGACGTCATGGGCACCTACGGCGACGGCGGCAACGCGGTGGTGCTGCGGCAACGCCTGGTGTTGCGGGGCATCACCGCCGAGATCGTCGAGGTCACGCTGGCCGATCCGGTGCCGGAGTCGCTGGACCTGTACACCCTCGGCGGCGCGGAAGACTACGCACAGCGGCTGGCCACCCGGCATCTGCTGCGCCACCCGGGGCTGCAGCGCGCCGCGGAACGGGGCGCGCCGGTGCTGGCGATCTGCGCGGCCGTGCAGGTGCTCGGGCGGTGGTACGAGACGTCGGCCGGTGAGCGGGTCGACGGGGTGGGCCTGCTGGATGCGACCACCTCGCCCCAGTCGGCGCGCACCATCGGTGAGCTGGTGAGCACGCCGCTGCCGGGCGGGTTGACGCAGCCGTTGACCGGCTTCGAGAACCACCGGGGCGGCACCGTGCTGGGTCCCGCGGCGTCGCCGCTGGGCGCGGTGGTCAGGGGCGCCGGCAACCGCCGCGGCGACGGCGTCGACGGCGCGGTGCAGGGCAGTGTCGTCGCGACCTACATGCACGGGCCCTGCCTGGCCCGCAACCCGGAGCTGGCCGACCTGCTGCTGAGCCGGGTGGTGGGCGAGCTGGCACCGCTGGAGCTTCCCGAGGTGGAGTTGCTGCGCCGCGAACGACTGGCGTCGCGCTAGGGTCGCCAGCCTCTGGCGATCAGGGCGTCGCGCACCCGCTTCACGATATCGTCGGCCCGGTCCTCGGCGATCACACCCCTGCGTTGAGACCACAACCACGCCGCCGCCATGGCTCGCGATGCTCACACCGGGCACCGACACTTCACCGAGCCTGTAAATCTGCAGCCAAAGTGCGAGTAGGGGCCTGCACAATTACAGGCTCGGCGCACGCGCGCGACCAGGCTCGGCGCACGAACGACGCGTCAGACCATGGAGCGGCGGCCGACGAGGGCGCGGCCCAGGGTGAGCTCGTCGGCGAACTCGAGATCGCCGCCCATGGGCAGCCCGGACGCGATCCGGGTGACGGTCAGGCCGGGAATGTCACGCAACATCCGCACCAGGTAGGTGGCCGTCGCTTCCCCCTCGGTGTTGGGGTCGGTCGCGATGATCACCTCGCTGATGTCGACGTCGTCGACGCGTTCACCGATACGGCTCAGCAACTCGCGGATCCGCAGTTGGTCGGGCCCCACCCCGGAGAGCGGATCCAGCGCACCACCCAGGACGTGGTAGCGGCCGCGGAATTCGCGGGTGCGCTCGACGGCCTGGATGTCCTTGGGCTCCTCGACGACGCACACCTGCGAGCCGTCGCGGCGCGGGTCGGCGCAGATTCTGCAGCGCTCGTCGTCGGAGACGTTGCCGCACACCGCGCAGAACGTGACGCCGTCGCGGACCCGGGAGAGCACCGCGGTCAGCCGGTCGATGTCGGGCGGTTCCACCGACAACAGGTGAAAGGCGATCCGCTGGGCGCTCTTGGGGCCGATACCCGGCAGCTTGCCCAGCTCGTCGATCAGATCCTGGACGGGTCCCTCGAACATGTCGGTGCGCGGACTACAGCTCCGGCATCCGGGTCGGCGGGGCCGGAGGCGCGGGCGGGGCACCCGGCGGGGTGCCGCCCATGCCGCCGGCCAGCGCTCCCAGCCGCTCCTGCGCCATCGTGGTGACCTGCCGGGACGCGTCGGCCATGGCGCCGACGATCAAATCCTGCAGGGTCTCGACGTCCGCGGGGTCGACGACCTTGGGGTCGAGCTGCACCCCCACCACCTGCCCGCTGCCTTTGACGACGACCTTGACCAGACCTCCTCCGGCCTGCCCCTGCACCTCGGCATTGGCGAGTTGTTGCTGGGCGTCCAGTAGCTTCTGCTGCATCTGCTGCGCCTGGGCGAGCAGTGCGGACATATCGCCTCCGGGTTGCATGACAATCCCCTCGCATCTCGGTCTCGAGTTGGTCTCGCCTCGAAGTGTCGGGCCATTCGAAACCCCCAGAGTAGACCGCACGAAGTTACCGTGGCGTGGTGGACCTACGAGTGAGCAGGCGTGTCGGGCCCAAAATGGCGGCTGCGGCGCTGGTTGTCGCGGCGGCGACCGTTGTGAGCCCGACCCCGAACGCGACGCCGGTTGCGTGGGGGGCCCCTTCCAACATCACCGGCATGATCGTTTTCATCGATCCCGGCCACAACGGCGCCAACGACGCCTCGATCGGACGCCAGGTGCCGACGGGCCGCGGCGGCACCAAGGACTGCCAGGCCAGTGGGACGACGACCAACACCGGCTATCCCGAGCACACGTTCAACTGGGACACCGCGCTGCGGGTGCGGGCCGAGCTGAACGCACTGGGGGTCCGGACCGCCCTGTCGCGCGGCAACGACAACGCGTTGGGGCCGTGTATCGACGCCCGTGCCAACACCGCCAATTCGTTGCACCCCAACGCGATCCTGAGCATCCACGCCGACGGAGGCCCACCGTCCGGCCGGGGATTTCACGTCAACTACTCGGCCCCGCCACTCAACCCGGTCCAGGCCGGGCCGTCGGTGCAGTATGCGCGGATCATGCGCGACCAGTTACAGGCATCGGGCATCCCGCCCGCCAACTACATCGGCCAGAACGGGCTGTACGGACGCTCGGACCTGGCCGGCCTGAACCTGGCGCAGTACCCGGCGGTCCTCGTCGAGTGCGGCAACATGAAGAACCCCGCGGATTCGGCGCTGATGGAGTCCGCCGAGGGCCGGCAGAAATACGCCGACGCGATGGTGCGCGGCGTCGCGGGCTTCCTCGCCACGCAGGGCCAGGCGCGCTAAGCCTCCAGTTCCTTTTTCAGGTTGGCCAGCACCTCGCCTTGAATCCTCTTCAGCCCCAAGGGTGCGAAGGTCTTCTCGAAGAACCCTTTGACGCCGCCGGCGCCGGTCCAGGTGGTCTTGACGGTGACGCTGGAGCCGGGCCCGGCGGGAGCCACGGTCCAGGTGATGACCATGGACGAGTTCGCGTCCTTCTCGATGACGGTGTGGCCGGCCACGTCGACATCGACCCGCACCTCACGCACCCGCGATTTGGTCGCCTGCAGTTTCCACTTGGCGATCGTGCCCGCACCCTGCCCGCCCTGCAGCACCTCGTACTGGCTGTACTGCGGGGGAAGGATTTTCGGACGTAGCCTCTGATAGTCGGCGACCGCAGCAAGGGTGGCCGCGGGCTCGGCATGGACCAAGATCGTGCTGGCTGCGCTTACCTGTCCCACGGCAACGTCCCCTCATGGTCGTGTTCTGCGTGTCCCCGCCCGCACACCGCTGCACGGGCAGTTGCCGAGGACTAGGATAACTCTGGTGCCAATCCCTGGATCCGCACTCTCGGCCCACACCGCCGGCGTCGACCGGTTGGTGGCCAGTTATCGATCCATCCCGTCCACCTCCGCGGTGCGGCTCGCCAAAACGACCTCAAACCTGTTCCGCGCCCGCACCAAACGGAATGCGCCCGGGCTGGACACCTCCGGGCTGACCGGCGTCCTCGGGGTCGATCCCGAGACCCGCACCGCCGACGTCGCGGGCATGTGCACCTACGAGGACTTGGTCGCTGCCACGCTGCGTTACGGCTTTTCGCCACTGGTGGTCCCGCAATTGAAGACAATCACTCTCGGCGGTGCGGTCAGCGGGCTGGGGATCGAGTCGGCGTCGTTCCGCAACGGGCTGCCCCACGAGTCCGTGCTGGAGATGGATATCCTCACCGGCGGCGGCGAACTGCTCACCACCTCACGCAGCCAGCACCCCGACCTCTTCCGCGCATTTCCCAATTCCTATGGCACCCTTGGCTATGCCACTCGGCTGCGCATCGAACTGGAGCCGGTCTCGTCTTTTGTGGCGCTGCGGCACCTCCGATTCCGCTCGCTGACGGAGATGGTGGCGGCGGCCGAACGCATCGTCGACACCGGCGGACACGGCGGCGCTCCCGTCGACTACCTCGACGGCGTGGTGTTCGGCCCGCAGGAGAGCTACCTGTGCCTCGGCAGGCGGACCTCGACTCCGGGCCCGGTCAGCGACTACACCGGCAAGGACATCTACTACCGGTCGATCCGGCACGACGCCGCGGGCCCGGACGCCGGCAAGGACGACCGGCTGACCATCCACGACTACTTCTGGCGCTGGGACACCGACTGGTTCTGGTGCTCGCGGGCGTTCGGCGTGCAGGATCCGCGGCTGCGGCGGTGGTGGCCGCGCCGCTACCGGCGCAGCAGCGTCTACTCGAAGCTGGTGGCGGCCGACCGGCGCTTCGCCATCTCGGACCGGATCGACAGGCGTCACGGCCGCCCTGTTCGGGAGCGCGTAGTGCAGGATGTCGAGGTGCCGGTCGAACGCGCAGCCGAGTTCCTGGAGTGGTTCCTGCACACGGTGCCGATTACCCCGATCTGGTTCTGCCCGTTGCGATTGCGCGATCACGACGGCTGGCCGCTGTATCCGCTGCGCGCGGACCACACCTATGTCAACATCGGGTTCTGGTCCTCGGTGCCGGCCGGGGCCGCTGCAGACGAGGCAGGCCCAGCGGGCGCATCGAACCGGATGATCGAGGCGAAGGTGAGCGAACTCGACGGGCACAAGTCGCTGTACTCGGACTCCTACTACACCCGCGAAGAGTTCGACGCCCGTTACGGCGGCGAGGCCTACAAGACGGTCAAGAAGACCTACGACCCCGACTCTCGGCTCCTCGACCTCTACGCCAAGGCGGTGCAACAACGATGACAGCAACTCAGGAGATCAAAGAACCCGACGGCACCACCTCGGGCAAACTCAGCATGGCCCAGATTCTGGAGATCTTCGCCGCGACGGGACGGCATCCGCTGAAGTTCACCGCCTACGACGGCAGCACCGCCGGTGACGCCGACGCGGTGCTCGGCCTGCACCTGCGGACACCCCGCGGCGCCACCTACCTGGCCACGGCCCCCGGCGAGCTCGGCCTGGCCCGCGCGTACGTCGCGGGCGATCTGCGACTGTACGGAGTGCACCCCGGCGACCCCTACGAACTACTCAAGACCCTGACCGACCGGGTCCAGTTCAAGCGCCCCTCGGCGCGGGTGATGGCCAACGTCGTGCGCTCGCTCGGCGTCGAGCACCTGCGGCCGGTGCCGCCTCCGCCACAGGAGACGCCGCCCCGGTGGCGCCGGGTCGCCGACGGTCTGATGCACAGCAAGACCCGGGACGCCGAGGCCATCCACCACCACTACGACGTCTCCAACACCTTCTACGAGTGGGTGCTCGGTCCGTCGATGACCTACACCTGCGCGGTGTATCCGCACGCCGACGCGACGCTGGAGGAGGCCCAGGAGAACAAGTACCGGCTGATCTTCGACAAGCTGCGGCTGGGACCGGGCGACCGGCTGCTCGACGTCGGTTGCGGGTGGGGCGGCATGGTGCGCTACGCGGCGCGCCGCGGCGTGCGCGCCGTCGGCGCCACCTTGTCGGCCGAGCAGGCGAAGTGGGCGCAGCAGGCCATCGTGGACGCGGGGCTCGACGGGCTGGCCGAGGTGCGCCACGGCGACTACCGCGACGTGAGTGAGACAGGGTTCGACGCCGTCTCCTCGATCGGGCTGACCGAGCACATCGGCGTCCGCAACTACCCGGCCTACTTCGGCTTCCTGCGGTCCAAGCTGCGCACCGGCGGCCTGCTGCTCAATCACTGCATCACCCGCCGCGACAACGCCTCGACGTCGTTCGCGGGGGGATTCACCGACCGCTACGTCTTCCCGGACGGGGAGCTGACCGGTTCCGGGCGGATCACCACCGAGATCCAGGACGCCGGGTTCGAAGTGCTGCACACGGAGAACTTCCGGCACCACTACGCGATGACGCTGCGGGACTGGTGCCGCAACCTGGTCGGGCGCTGGGACGACGCGGTCGCCGAGGTCGGCCTGCCGACCGCCAAGGTGTGGGGCCTGTACATGGCGGCCTCACGGGTGGCCTTCGAGCAGAACAACCTGCAGCTGCATCACGTGCTGGCGACCAGGCCCTCCGCGTCGGGCGATGACGGCCTGCCGCTGCGGCCCTGGTGGCAGGCCTAGCCGTTGTCGATGCGGCGAGCGCCCAACTCGTTCTGCAGCAGTTCGAGGGCGGCTTCCTCGGGATCACGACGCGGCGCCGACGGCTCGCCGCCGGCCTCGGCGAGCATGTGCTCCTCCTCGTCGACCCGCGGGTCGGGCACCGGGTCAGGCGCGGGCGCTTGCTGCTCGGGGGTCACGGCCGCCGGCGACGCCGCCGTGCCGGTCTCGCAGCGCACCCGCCAGTTCACGCCCAGGGCGTCCTTGAGAGCTTCGGCGATGACGTCGGCGTTCCGCTGCTCGGACAGCCGCCTGGCCAGCGGCGCAGATTCGTGGGTCAGCACCAGCGTGTTGCCCTCCACGGCGCGCACCGTTGCGCCCGCCAGCATCACCTCGGTGGTGCGGCTGCGCTGGCGTACCTTGTCGCGCACGGTCGGCCACATGGTCCGCACCGCGGCCGCGTTGGGCTCACCGGCGACCGGGGCCGCCGCCGGAGCGGGAACAGGCTCGGGCGCGGGCTTGGCCTCGGATGTGGGCTTGGCCTCCGGCGCGGGCTCGGACTTGGCCTCGGATGTGGGCTTGGCCTCCGGCGCGGGCTCGGGCTTGAGCTTGGGCTTGGGCTCGGGCTCGGGCTGGGGCTTGGATGTGGGCTTGGATGTGGGCTTGGCCTCCGGCGCGGGCGCCGCCGGGGGCGGGGCATCGGCGGCCGGGATCGACATGTCGAGCCGGGTCTCGATGCGCTCGACGCGCTGCAGCAGCGCCGACTCGGCGTCACTGGCCGACGGCAGCAGCAGCCGGGCGCAGACCACTTCGAGCAGCAGCCGCGGCGCCGTCGCGCCCCGCATCTCCCCCAGCCCGGCCTGCACCACCTCGGCGTAGCGAGTCAGCGTCGCCGGCCCGATCCGAACGGCCTGCTCGCGCATCCGGTCCAGCACGTCCTCCGGAGCATCCACCACGCCGCGGCTGACCGCATCCGGGACCGCCTGCATGATGAGCAGGTCGCGGAACCGGTCCAGCAGATCGGTGGCGAACCGGCGCGGGTCGTGGCCCGCGTCGATCACCGACTCCACGGCGCCGAACAACGCAGCGGCGTCGGAAGCGGCCAGGGCGTCGACGGCGTCGTCGATCAGCGCGACATCGGTGGCGCCCAGCAGGCCGAGCGCCCGCTGGTAGGTGACGTGGGAGTTCTCGGCCCCGGCCACCAGCTGGTCCAGCACCGAGAGCGTGTCGCGGGGCGAGCCGCCGCCGGCGCGGATCACCAGCGGGTAGACCGCGTCGTCGACGACGACGTCCTCCTGCGCGCAGATCCGCTCGACCAGCGTCCGCATGGTCTTCGGAGGCAGCAGCCGGAACGGGTAGTGGTGGGTGCGCGACCGGATCGTCGGGAGCACTTTCTCCGGTTCTGTGGTGGCGAAGATGAAGATGAGGTGTTCGGGCGGCTCCTCGACGATCTTGAGCAGCGCGTTGAACCCCGCGGTGGTCACCATGTGCGCCTCGTCGATGATGAACACCCGGTAGCGCGCCTGCGCCGGCGCGTAGAACGCGCGGTCCCGCAGCTCGCGGGTGTCGTCCACGCCACCGTGGCTGGCCGCATCGAGCTCGACCACGTCGATGCTGCCGGGCGCGTTGGGCGCCAGCGCCGTGCACGACTCGCACACCCCGCACGGGTTGGCCGTCGGGCCCTGCACACAGTTCAGCGACCGCGCCAGGATGCGCGCCGACGACGTCTTCCCGCACCCGCGCGGCCCGGAGAACAGGTACGCGTGGTTGATCCGGCCGGCTTCCAGGGCGATCGACAGCGGCTCGGTGACATGCTCCTGCCCCACCACCTCGGCGAAGGTTGCCGGCCGGTACTTGCGGTAGAGAGCCACGCTCAGCAGGCTACTTCGGCCCGGTGACGATGCGGACCCGGAGGGTCGGCTGAGGAGGCGGGCACTCGGCGCCAGATCGCTGAGCTCGACCCAGCCGGCATCGAGTGTGCATCAGTGGCTTTCGGTGTGAACGTGGGGCGCGGCCTGTCGGCGTGTCGCCGCCCTCAGCTCACACTCGATGAGGAGGAGGCCAGCACGGATTCCGACGCGGCCAGCAGCGCACACGTCGCCAGCCCGTCGACCGCGTCGCGCAGGTCCGGCAGTGAGGGGAAAGTGGGCGCGATCCGGATGTTCTTGTCCTCGGGGTCGTTGCGGTAGGGGAACGACGCCCCGGCCTCGGTCAGCGCGATACCGGCATCCTTGGCAAGCGCGACCGTCCGTTTGGCCGTGCCGGGCAGCACGTCGAGGCTGATGAAGTAGCCGCCCTTGGGGTCGGTCCACGAGGCGATCTTCGAACCACCGAGCCGCTGGTCGAGAATCTCGAGCGCGAGCGCGAACTTCGGCGCCAGGATCTGCTGGTGGCGCAGCATGTGCAGACGCACCCCGTCGGCGTCGCCGAAGAAGCTCAGGTGCCGCAGCTGGTTCACCTTGTCCGGGCCGATCGATTTCTTGGCCGCGTACTGCAGGTACCAGGCGATGTTGCCCAGCGATCCGCCCAGAAAGCTGACGCCGGCGCCGGCGAAGGTGATCTTCGAGGTGGACGCGAAGACGTACGGCCGGTGGGGGTTGCCGGCCGTGGCGGCCAGCCCGAGCACGTCGATCTGACTGACGAAATCGTGCGTCAGGGTGTGCACCGCGTAGGCGTTGTCCCAGAACAGCCGGAAATCGGGCGCCGCCGTGCGCATCTGGACGAGCCGGCGGACCGTCTCCCAGGAGTAGGTGACGCCGGTCGGGTTGGCGAACACCGGCACCGACCACATCCCCTTGATGGCCGGGTCGGCGGCCACCAGCTCTTCGATCAGGTCCACGTCCGGGCCGTCCTCGCACATCGGGACTCCGATCATCTCGACGCCCATCGTCTCGGTGATGGCGAAGTGCCGGTCGTAGCCGGGGACGGGGCAGAGGAACTTGACGGCCGGTTCGTCCTTCCAGGGCCGCGGGGAGTCCACGCCGCCGTACAGCATCGAGAAGGCGACGATGTCGTGCATCAGCTCCAGGCTGGAGTTGTTGCCCGCGATCAGGTTGGGCACTCCGATGCCCAACAGCTCTGCGAAGATGGCCCGCAGCCCGGGCAGGCCGTGCAGGCCGCCGTAGTTGCGGGTGTCGGTGCCCTCGGGGTCGCGGTAGTCGGTCCCGGGCAGGCTCAGCAGCCGGTTGGACAGGTCGAGCTGTTCCGGGGCGGGTTTGCCGCGGGTCAGGTCCAACGACAGCTTCTTGATCTGCAGGTCCGCATAATCCCGCTGATGGCGTTCGTGCAGCGCGGTCAGCTCGTCGGGGCTGAGGGAATCGAAGGACACCAATGAGCCTTTCGGGGTCCGGACACTGGGGGGACCCCGCGCACCCGACAGAGCCCATTGACCCTTGCTGCCTTCCGGCCCTGGGGGAGTTCACAGGATGGACGCCGCGCGGGGTCCTTCGGCGAGTGTAGTACCCGCGTCGGGGCTCTCCGCACGGCCGCGGGCCTGCTGGCTGGACTCAGCAGTTACCATGACCCACGGAGGATTCGCCTAGTGGCCTATGGCGCTCGCCTGGAACGCGGGTTGGGTTAACAGCCCTCGCGGGTTCAAATCCCGCATCCTCCGCCACACCGAGCGCACCTGCTGCAAGGCGCGGACGAACACGACGCGGGTTCTGGTCGCCCCTGGACTGGCGTGAACTCACCAGCCTGAGGAGGCGTATGGGCCGGAAGTGGTTCGTGCTGTGGCACGCGTTGTCGGTGATTGCCGCCGGTGTCCTCTACTTCTACTGCGCGCTGCCCCGCTGGTATGAGCTGATGGGCGAGATGCCGCGGGCGCTGGCGATGGCCGGCCGGATCGCGTCGGGTGCGCTGATCGGCTTGGCCGCGCTTCCGGTGGCGTTCGTCTGGCTGCGCGCCCGCAGGCCCGAGCTGGGGACTCCTCTGCTCGCCCTGCGCATCAGGGTGTGGTCGATCGTGGCCCACGTGCTGGCCGGGGTGCTGATCATCGGGACCGCGATCAGCGAAATCTGGCTGCCCCTGGACACCGCCGGGCAATACCTGTTCGGGATCTACGGCGCGGCCGCCGCGATCGCGGTGCTCGGCATCTTCGCGTTCTACCTGGCGTTCGTGGCCGAGTTGCCGCCGCCTCCGCCGAAACCGATCAAGGCGCGCAAGCCCGGCAAGCGTCGCCTCCGGCGCGCGAAGGCCGCGGCCGAAGAGACCCAAGAGACCCAAGAGACCCAAGAGGCCGAGGAAGCCGAAACCGCCGTGGAAGCCGCGGAGGAAACCGGGGAGACCGAGGAGAGCGAGGAGGCCGAGGAAGTCCAGGAGGTCCAAGCCGCCGAGACTCAGGAAGCCCCGACCGTCGAATCCACCCAAGAGACCGCCGCAGAGAACACCGAGGCGGCCGAGCAGCCCGACGGCGCCCCGGGCGGGTTGCGCAACCGCCGGCCGACGGGGAAGGGCTCGCACCGGATGCGGCGCAGACGCAGCCGCGGCGGCGTGGCGGTCGACGACGAATAGCGAGCGGACTCAGTCGCGGCGCCGCATGCGCTCGACGTACTCGGAGAGGCGATGCTGCGTCTCGGCCGAACCCCACATCCGGCGCACCTCGTCGTCGACGCCGGCGGACTCGCGGATCCGTGTCATGGCCGGGGCGCGCAGCCGGCTCTTGGTGTGGCGATAGGCGTCAGCCGGGATGCGGCCGAGCTCCGTCGCCTCCGCCACCGCCGCCTCCATCAGGTCACCGTCGATGACCCGGTGGGCGAGTCCGGCGGCGATCGCCCCGGCCTCGCGGCAGGTGCGTCCGCCGAGCAGCACCTCCTCGGCACGGTCACCGCACGCGTAGCGCATCACTTCGAGCGCGGCGGCCGGGAACGGCACCCCGACGTGCACCTCGGTCACCCCGATCTGGGCCTGTGGGGTGATGAGGCGCCGGTCGCACGCGCAGGCCAGCACGCAGCCGCCCGCGATGGCGGCGCCGTTGACCGCGGCCACCGTCGGCCCCGGATAGGTGAAAAGCGCCTCGAACGCGTCCGAGAGCGCGGGGACCAGCCGATCGGTGTAGTCGCTGCCCTCCGTCACCACGCGCTTGAGGTCCACCCCGGCACTGAAGGCACGGCCGGCACCGGTGACGACGAGCGCACCCGCGTCGCCGGAACGCACCAGGCGTTCACCGCCAGGGCCACCTCTTCCAGCAGGTCGACGTCGAGCGCGTTGACACTTCCTGACGACAGGGTCAGCACCCGCACCGATTCCACGGCATGAATCTCGATCACGACGTCCACTCAAGCACGGCAGGACAGATCCGCCGCGAGCAGTGTGGAGTAGTCAACCGCCGCCGGAACGTCCCGGGCCGCAGGCTTTTCCCGCCGCTACAGGCCGGCGTCGAATGTCCTCTTCGTGCCGTCGCCGCATTCACCATCGCGAGGACGCGGGCGGTTCCCTATGCTGAGCGAGTGCCAAACACCTATCGCGTCGTTCAATGGAACACCGGAAACGTCGGCAAGAGCTCGCTGAAGTCGATCGTGACCAATCCCCTGCTGGAACTGGTCGGCTGCTATGCGTGGTCCCCCGAGAAGGCCGGTCGCGACGCCGGCGAACTGGTCGGCATCGAGCCGCTGGGCGTGGCCGCCACCAACGACGTGGACGAGCTGCTCGCGCTGAAGCCCGACTGCGTCGTCTACAACCCCATGTGGATCGACGTGGACGAGCTGGTGCGCATCCTGTCCGCGGGCGTCAACGTGGTGACGACGGCGTCGTTCATCACCGGTGGCAACCTCGGCGCCGGCCGCGACCGGATCCTTGCGGCCTGCCGGCACGGCGGCGCGACGATCTTCGGGTCCGGTGTCAGCCCCGGCTTCGCCGAACTGCTGGCCATCGTGTCGGCCATGGTGTGCAACCGGATCGACAAGGTCACCGTCAACGAGGCCGCCGACACCACGTTCTACGACTCCCCGGAGACCGAGAAGCCGGTCGGCTTCGGCCAGCCGATCGACCACCCGGACCTGCCGGCGATGGCCGCGAAGGGGACGGCCATCTTCGGCGAGGCCGTCCGGCTGGTGGGCGACGCACTCGGCGTCGAACTCGACGAGGTGCGCTGCGTGGCCGAATTCGCCCGGACCACGGCGGACCTTCAGATGGCGTCCTGGACCATCCCCGCGGGATGTGTTGCGGGTGTGTACATCAGCTGGCAGGGGATCGTCGGCGACAATGCCGTGATCGACCTGAACGTGCGGTGGCGCAAGGGCCAGACGCTCGAGCCGGACTGGAAGATCGACCAGGATGGCTGGGTCATCCAGATCGACGGGCAGCCGACGGTGACGACCAAGGTCGGCTTCCTGCCGCCGCCGTACTTCCAGGCCACGACGATCGAGGAGTTCATGGATCTCGGCCACATCATGACGGCGATGCCCGCCGTCAACGCGATCCCCGCGGTCGTCGCGGCGGCTCCGGGGATCGCCACCTACACCGACCTGCCGCTGACGCTGCCTCGCGGCAACGTGCCCAAGGTTGCGGTGTAGCCGGCGGTCATCGGCCGGCGTCCGGCGGTTCCTCGGGCGCGGGCGGTTCATCGGGCGCGTTGTCCAGCCACTTCCGCAGCCGGAGCAACTGGTTGGCCACCATGCCGAGGGCGAGCAGCGTCACGCCGACGAGGATCGCCACGACGATTGCGGTGCTCACGAGATCCATGGTGACAGGCCGGGGCGCGCGTCGACATCGCGGCGGGTGTGTGCTCCACGATGAGCACCCCGGACGAAGAACGCTCAGTCCTGCGCGCGCCGCGGCGGCGTCAAGGACCGCCCGGGGTCGGCGCTGACACCACCGGTCGCGCGCCCCGCGGGAGCGCCGTGCGCCGGCCCGGCCGGCAGCGCGTTACCCACAGGCGGTAGCGCTTGCGCAGTCGGCGCGTGGCCGCCCGGTAGTACGGTTGGGCCGGGTCAAAAAGGGGTGGCCATGTTCTTCGGTGTTGGTGTGCGGCAGCGGGTAGCGCAGCGATGCGGCTCCGCCATATAAGCGTCCCCGCGCTGATCGCCGAAGCGGGAGGCGACCCGTGGGCGATCGATCGGAGCTTGCAGGCCGGCAGCCCGGCGCACATCTCGGGTCTCGCGGAGGCGTTCCACGCCGCCGGCCGGTGCACCACCGAGGCGGACACGGCCTTCGCGCAGGCCCGCCGTCGCTTCGACGCGGCCTGGAACCACCGCGACAGCGACCCCCCGATCGACGCGTCGGCCGAGGTCCGGCGAGTGGCCGCGGTGCTGGGCGCGCAATCGCTGCGGCTGCCCGCGATCGGTGTCGACCTGGAGAACCTCGCCGCCGCCCTGGCCGAGGCGCAGCGCACCGCGGCCGGGCAGATCGCCGCCCTCGAGACCCGGCTGGCACAGCTCGACCACCTCCTCGAAGAGGCGATCGAACTCGACCAAGGCCCCGGCCTGGCCCCTTCCGACCGGAGCGACGTCGGGGCTCTGATCACGGCCTGCGAGGACGACGCGGTCGACGACACCCGGGCGGCCCTGGTCCGGCTGCGGTGCCTGCGAGACGACTACGCCGGCCGCCTGTGGCAGTCGCTGAGCACGGTGCGCGCCGACGGCTACGCAGCGTCGCCGCCCGGCACCACGCCCGAAGACGTTCGCGCGTGGTGGGACGCGCTCGGCGCCGACGGCGGGGACCGGTCGAACCCGGCACACCCGGGGACGCCGGGCAACCTCGACGGCGTGCCGGCCGCGATGCGCGACGCAGCGAACAGGGCGGTGCTGCGCGACGACCTGAGCAGGGTCGAGGGCGTGGCCGGCCGGCACGGCATCTCATCGGAGAGCCTGCGCGACGCGGTGCTGCACGACCGCGAACACGATCTGCTCGCCCGCCCCGGCGAGTACGGGCTTTCGGCCGCCGATGTCACCCGGTACCGCAACGCGGTGAAGACCAACCAGGGCGTCGAGCACGATGAGGGGCCCGACCACGACCATCGGCGACCCGTCCTGCTGTGGGCCTACGACCCGGCGGCATTCGACGGCAAGGGCAGGGCGGTGATCGCGATCGGCGATCCGGACACGGCGCACAACACCGCCGTCATCGTGCCCGGCACCGACAGCAGCGTGCAGGGAGGCTGGCTCTACGACGGGCACAACGACGCCGTCAACCTCTACGACCAGTCGCGCAAAGCCGACCGCACCCGCTCTACCGCGGTGCTTGCGTGGATGGGATACGACACACCCGACCTGGACCCCTCGACGCTACGGGAGGTCGGCACGCCGGGGCTGGCGCGCCGGGGCGCCGCGCTGCTGGCCGCCGACGTCAACGGCCTGGCGGTCACCCATGCCGGGCCGGTCCCGGCCCACGTGACGGTCATCGGCCACTCCTACGGATCGACGACGGTGGCCGACGCGTTCGCGGGCAGCGGCATGCGTGCCGACGACGCCATACTGATCGGTTGTCCCGGAACCGATCTCGCGCACAGCGCCGCCGATTTCCGGCTGCATGACGGCCGGCTCTATGTCGGTGCGGCCTCGACCGACGCGGTCAGCTGGATCGGTGAATCGGGCAGCGTCGTCCCCAACGCGCTCAACGTCGCCCTCGGCGGGCCGCTCGGGCCGTCGGCCGGCCTGGGCGCCGACCCCGCGCACGACGGCTTCGGCGCGGTGCGCTTCCGGGCCGAGGTCGCGGGCACCCACAGCACCGTGCCCTGGTTCGACGACCATTCGCACTATTACGACGTGGGCAGCGAGGCGCTGCACAACATGACCGAGATCAGCACCGGCCACGGCGATGCCCTGGGCCGCGAGGGAATGCTGGCCCCGGCCCGCGACGAACAGCCGATATCGATCCCCCGCCAGGTGCACACCCCCTTCGGGCCGATCCCGTTGCCGCATCTGGAGATCCCCCTACCCCTTACCGGCGACCCGGAATGGGGCAGGGCTTCCGGCTCGGTCACCGACGGCCATGGCTTCAACTAGGCCGCGGGCCCGGCTTGCGGCGCTTGCCGCGGTGGCCGTCGCGTTGGGAGGGTGTGCGTCGATGTCCCCATTCCGGCACGAACCCGACCATCCGCTCTCCGACCAGCAGACCATCGCCCAGGTTGTCGACGCGGCCAAGCAGATCGCGAACGTTGCCGGGCTGGGCGACCCGTCCGGGGGTTTCAGCTGGGAGTCCTGCAACGACCAGGGCGAGCCGCCGTACCGGGGCCGGGTCGACATGACGTTCGCGGTGCCGCCCGGCGTCGACCCCGACGCCTACTTCGACCGGGTCGCCGCGACCATGGTGGTCCACGGCTGGGCACCCGGCGCCCCGGCAGGCGCGCACTCCGCGGGCACGACGATCCACCGGGGCGGCGTCACGGCCGGCATCGGCGTGAGCCCCTTCGCCGGGGCCGACGGGGCCGTCCAGCTCTTCGGCGAGTGCCGCACCATGACTGACCACCGCGCCGACAGCAATGGTTTCAGCATCACAGACCAACTGCGCCGAGGATAACGGTCACCGCGACGACCGCGTCACCGAAGTTGAACACCCGCACCTGGTTGGCCGGGTCGGCGTCGAGCAATCGGCGCGCCCAGCGGATGCCGTTGTCGGTGCGTTCGGCGCCATAAGGCGGATCGTGCAGGACGAACAGATACTTCACGGATGCTCCTGGATGAGACGGGCCGGGTGCCCGGCGTGTCGAGGAAGAGCAAAACTTCTTGTCTTCTAACGAGTTCCGAAGAACAACGGATGCCGTAATCCAACGAATAGTGGAGAGCGATTCCATCCAGAACAGCGGACCTGCTACCTGCGAGCTGCCAGAAATGCGGCACTATTCAGCGTCGCCGAGCAGCATTTGCCGCCGCTACCCGAGAGAGGTCGTCCGCCCGGCTCTTGGACAGCTGTCGCCCCCTTGGGGCACACTGCCAGACACAGCCAGAAAGGAAACTCTCCGATGGGTTTTCGGGTAAGCACCTGCGCCGCAGTCATCGGCTGCGCGCTGACCGCTGCCATGGTGGCTGTCAGCCCGCCCGCCCACGCGGGCCCGATCCAGTGGTGCGATCCGTCCTCACCGCTGTTCGACCCGACGATCTGCTACAACGAGTCGCCCGGCGGCGGCTACAGCTGCGACCCGTTCGGGCCTGCATACGACCCGAACTACTGCGCCACGCAAAGCCGACCGAGCGGCTACTGGCGCGGCTGAGGCGTCGACGGTTGTCGACACCTGAAAGCACACTGCAAAGACGACGCTGATGGCGGGTCGTGGGATCCGCGGTCGGGCCTGCGATAGCCGGCACGGACCTCATCGCAGGCCCGACCGATCCCCGGATTCGCAACCGTCGACCGCACGTCGGATGGCGGCGCTGACGTTCGCGCAGCTAGCCCTCCGCTTGGACTACACCCCACTGTTCGGCGGTGTAGTTGCACTGAAGTGCTCGTCGAGGCTGAATGACGTGTTCTTGCCGACGACGACAGTGCCAATTGTTGGTAACCGGCCGCGAGGCCGACGACAGCCCGCCCTGAAAGAGCGGCCGAGCTAAGTGGTCTTGCCCGTTGGTTCGTCGGGCCCGTTCGCTGAGGTGCCGAACCTGCGGTGGCAGCGACGTCGAGTCGAAGAAGGCAGCGCTGAGCGCAGGCTCGACGCCACCAGCGGCGCCCTCAGGCAGTAGTGCGCGCCGCGCCCAAACACCAAGTAGCGCAACACTATT
>NZ_JBYCLC010000332.1:0-1669 GCF_057473685.1 Mycobacterium sp. TH-M116
TCGACGATCTGGTCAACCTGGTCGGTGTGGATCAGGTGCTGTACGGCTCGGACTGGCCGCATCCGGAAGGGTTGGCCGAACCGACCTTCTACATCAACGCGCTGGCACATCTGTCCGTCGAGGATCAGGCAAAGATCATGGGTGGCAACCTCGGTCGTCTCGTCACGGTGTGACGGGGCCTGCTGCCTGGCAGACCATCCCGGAGATGGTCGCGAGCGCGGCGTACCGTTTCGGCGACGCTGAAGCTGTAGTCGACGGTCCGCTGCGCTTCACGTTCTCCGAAGTGGTCGAAAGAGTCCAATGCGCCGCAGGGTCTTTCGCCGCGTTTGGAATCGAGAAGGGCGATCGCGTCGCTGTCTGGGCGCCCAATTCCGCGGACTGGATCGTCGCGGCGTTCGGTCTGCTCACCGCCGGCGGAGTGCTCGTTCCGGTCAACACGCGCTTTAGAACCGAAGAGGCGGGCGACGTGATTGTCCGCAGTGGCGCCAAGGCCGTGCTGGTGCAGAAGGGATTCCTGGGCCAGGACTACACCGCGCCCGCGGGGGTACCGGTCATCGACCTCAAATCCGACTTCCTCTCCGGCGGTTCGCCGTTCCAGCGGGCGGTCAGCGGCACCGACATCGCCGACATCATCTTCACCTCGGGTACGACCGGGCGGCCCAAGGGCGCGATGATGAACCACCGGCAGACGCTGCGGATGTACGAGGAGTGGGCCACGCTGGCCGATCTGCGCGAGGGCGACCGCTACCTGCAGATCAACCCGTACTTCCACACGTTCGGCCTGAAGGCGGGACTCATCACGTCGTTCCTGCGCGGGGCGACGATGCTGCCGGTCGCGGTCTTCGACCTCGACGTAGTGGTGGATCTCATTGAGCGCGAACGCATCACGATGTTACCCGGGCCGCCGACGCTGTACCACTCGCTGCTGACCGTGCGCGACAGGGACCGGCTGTCGACGTTGCGGGCCGGAGTTACCGGCGCCGCCGACATCCCCGTCGAACTGGTCCGCCGCATCCACGGCGAGCTACCGTTCCAGACGTTGATGACCGGGTACGGCCTCACCGAGGCCGGTAACGTGACCCTGTCCCGGCCCGGCGACTCCTGGGAGGACGTGGCGACCACCGCGGGCCTGCCCTGTGAGGGTGTGGAGGTGCGCATCGCCGGCGACGGTGAAGTGCTCGTGCGTGGCTACGGAGTCATGCAAGGCTACCTGGACGATCCCGCCGCCACCGCCGACGCGATCGACTGCGACGGCTGGCTGCACACCGGGGACCTGGGCGCCATCGACGGGACTGGACGGCTGCGCATCGTCGGCCGCAAGAAGGACATGTTCATCGTGGGCGGTTTCAACGTCTATCCCGCCGAGATCGAGGGCTTCCTGCTCGAACATCCGGCCGTCACGCAGGCAGCGGTCATCGGTGTCCCCGACGAGCGGCTCGGGCAAGTGGGTAAGGCATTCGTCGTGGCCGACGATGTGGCCAACGATGCGGTGAATGCCGACCAGCTCATCGGCTGGTGCGCCGAACGCATGGCCGGGTTCAAGGTGCCGCGATCGGTCGAGTTCCTCGACGGGCTTCCGCTCAACGCCACCGGCAAGGTGGTCAAAGACCTACTGCGCTGACATGATTCGCGACAGAGTATGCCTGATATGTGAATGGTATTCACTGGT
>NZ_JBYCLC010000333.1:0-6694 GCF_057473685.1 Mycobacterium sp. TH-M116
GCACGGCGGTACAGTGCGCACCCGGCCACGCACCCAGACCAGCGACCGGACCGGTTCCCGCAGCGGCAGCGGCGCGTAGTCGGTGAGCTCCAGCACGGCCTGGGATCCGCAGATGCCACGGCCGGGAGCTCCACCCCGACCGGCCGGAACGGCCACGGCGAAGGACCCGTCCGGCAGCAGGTGGTGCACGGGCGTCGCGAACGGGACCTCGTTCGCTCTGCCGCTCTCCAGGGCGAGCTGCACGCCGCCGGCTCGAGCGCACGCGCTGCGGATCCGTTCGGCGGTCGTCGGCGCGGCGCCAGGTGACGGTGACATCCAACCTCTTTAGGTAAGCCTAAGTTAACTTAGCAGGGAGGACGCCGCAAGGTCAGCGGGCGAGCTGCCGTTAGGGTTTGGGTGTGGTGCGTATCGCATACCTCGGCCCCGAAGGCACGTTCACCGAGGCCGCGCTGCTGCAGATGACGGTGGCCGGCCTGGTTCCCGAGCAACAACTCGACGGGATGACGCGGCTCCCCATGGACAGCACGCCCGCCACGCTGGACGCCGTCCGCGCCGGCGCCGCCCAGTTCGCCTGCGTGCCGATCGAGAACTCGATCGACGGATCGGTGATGTCAACGCTGGACAGCCTGGCGATCGGTTCCCCGCTGCAGGTCTTCGCGGAGACAACCTTGGATGTGGCGTTCAGCATCGTCGTCAGGCCGGGCCTGGAAGCTCGCCCCGGTTCCCCGGACGTGCGCAGCCTGGCGGCCTTTCCCGTGGCCGCGGCGCAGGTGCGGCGGTGGCTGGACGCCAATGTGCCCGGCGCCGAGCTGCGTCCGGCCTACTCCAACGCCGACGCGGCGCGGCAGGCGGCCGACGGCCTGGTGGACGCCGCGGTGACCTCGCCCCTGGCCGCCGCCCACTGGGGCCTGGGTGTCCTGGCCGACGGCGTGGTCGACGAACCCAACGCCCGCACCCGCTTCGTGCTGTGCGGGCCGCCCGGGCCGCCGCCGGCCCGCACCGGCGCGGACCGCACCTCGGTGGTGCTGCGCATCGACAACGCCCCCGGCGCACTGCTGTCCGCGCTGGCCGAATTCGGCATCCGCGGGATCGACCTCACCCGCATCGAGTCCCGGCCGACCCGCACCGAGCTGGGCACCTATCTGTTCTTCGTCGACTGCGTCGGCCATATCGACGATGACGCCGTCGCCGAGGCACTCACAGCGTTGCACCGTCGTTGTGCCGATGTGCGATATCTGGGTTCCTGGCCGACGGGTGCGCCCGCCGGGGTCCTGCCACCGGCCGCCGACGAGGCGTCTCGCTGGCTCACGGGTCTGCGGGAAGGAAGGCCGTCGTGAGCGGGCGCCTGGTGCTGCTGCGGCATGGCCAGTCCTACAGCAACGTCGAACGCAGGCTCGACACCCGCCCGCCCGGGGCGGAGCTGACGTCCGTGGGGCGCGACCAGGCCCGTGCTTTTGCCCGGGGATGGGGGCGCCCGGCTCTGCTCGCGCATTCGGTGGCGGCGCGGGCGTCGCAGACCGCCGCGGTGATCGGGGCCGCGCTCGACGTGACCGCGACCGAGTTCGACGGCCTCCACGAGGTGCAGGTCGGCGAGCTCGAGGGCCGCAGCGACGACGAGGCGGTGGCGGAGTTCAACGCCGTCTACGAGCGGTGGCACCACGGCGAGTTCGATGTCGGGCTACCGGGTGGGGAGAGCGCCGACGACGTCCTGGCTCGCTACGTGCCGGTGCTCACCGAGCTGCGCTTGCGGTACCTCGACGACCAGCAGTGGAGCGGCGACATCGTCGTCGTCAGTCACGGCGCGGCGATACGCCTGGTTGCGGCGGTGCTGGCCGGGGTGGACGGGCGTTTCGCGCTGGACAACCATCTTGGCAACGCCGAGTCGGTGGTGTTGGCCCCGATCACCGACGGGCGGTGGAGCTGCGTGCGGTGGGCAACCCTGACTCCGCCGTTCGCCCCCGAAGCCGAGGCCGCCGCCGACGCGGTCCGTTCGGGCACCGACCCGATGGGCTGAATCAGACGGCCAGCGCGACCGATTCGGCGCATCCGCAGCCGAGGGCATCGCAGTCGACGACGAACGTGTGCGGCACCGTTTCGGGGTCATGACAGTCTGCTTCGGTGCATTCCGACCGGTGCAGTGCGTGGCGGATCCGGGTTCCGTGACAGTGATCCAAGTCTGCCCGGCACGCGCGGCATTCGTGGCTCATGAGGCGTTCATAGCATCCGGCGCCGGCAAAGCCCCGGTGCCGCACCGGGCGCGGCGGCACCGGGGCGGGCTCGGGCTGCTCTCAGGACCAACCCAGTTCCTCCAAGCGGTCGTCGTCGATGCCGAAATGATGCGCGATCTCGTGGATGACGGTGATCGCCACCTGCTCGACGACATCGTCGTGGGACGCGCAGGCGTCCAGCAGCGGCTCACGATAGATCGTGATCGCGTCCGGCAGCGAGCCGGCGTAGTCGGAGTCCCGCTCGGTCAGCGCCACCCCCTCGTACAGCCCGAGCAGTCCGGGGTCGTCCGGGTGGCGTTCTTCGACCAGGACGACGACGTTGTCCATCGCTGCGGCCAGCTCGGGTGGGATCAGGTCGAGTGCCGCAGAGACCAGCTCGTCGAATTGGTGCGGGTCCATCCGCACGGGCACGCGCCTAGCCTCCCGGCGCGGCCTCGGCCGGCGGCGCCTGCGGTGCGGCCGGAGCCGAGGGAGCCGTGGGAGCCGGGGGAGGAGGTGCGGCCGGCTGCTGGTGGGGGAGATGCTGGTTGTTCGGCGGGACGGGGTTCGCCGGCACGCTGGGCTGACTGGCCGGCGCCCGGACCGGGATCGGGATCGGCATCGGCGTGAGCCGCTCCTCGGGGATGTCCGGCGGCGGCACCGGCGGCTGTCCGTTGATGAGCAGTTCGCCCTGGGCGTTGTTGACCAGCGTGGCCCAGCCCCCGGTGCCCAGCGTCGCGCCGATGCTGCACGCCACCTCCCGGCTGCCCGCCGACCAGCTGGGCAGGGAGACGGTCGGATAGATCAGCGTCAAGGTCGTGGTGCGCAGTTTGACGGGCGCCAGGTAGGACTCCGTCATCTGGGTGCACATGTCCTTGATGAAAGCGTCCTGGTCGGGCTCGGCGGGCAGGGGTCCGGGGAACTTCTCGGCCAGGTTCACCGTGCCGGTGACCTCCATCGCGTGTGGGGCCGCGCAATCGACCGGGACGTCGATCGGCTGGTTGGTCGCCGGGTCGATGCCCAGGCAGGTGCCGGCCGGCCACACCTTGGACTGGTCGAGGTCGGCGACTTTGCCCGTGAATACCTGCTGCTGGTCGTGCGCGCCGGGCAGCTGCAGCCCGCACAGCATGCGGCGGTCGCCGGACTGCCGCCAGGCCCGGTCGCCCGGCCACAGCAGGCTCACCATGAACCTGCTGTTGGGGTCGAACTTCGATCCGAGGTAGTTGCGGACCGCGGGTTCGCATTGCTCCTGGGTGATCTGCTGGATGCGGGCCGGCGACGGCGGTTCGGCCTTGGGTCCGTATTCGGAGCCGGGGAACGTCTGCATGTCGATGGACTCGGCGACCTCGAACTTGTGGTCGTCGGCGCACGTGACGATTGCCGCCGACTCCGGGCTGGCGTCCGGCCACATCAGGCAGTCGCCGCCGACGGCGCGGTTGAAGGCTGCTTCGCTCTTGGTGCCCGTCCTGGGGGCCGGGTCCGCGTCGAGGTAACCGGCCAACCGCCCCGGCCCGGTACCGCCGACCGGGATGGCGGTCACCAGTCCGGCGATCATCAGGCCGCCGAGCGCGGTGAGCAGCAGGCCGCGCCGCGTGGCTCGCGCCCGTACCGCTCGCAGCCTGCGCGGCCGGCCCGGTACAGCCGAAGTGCTGGCTTCCGGGGCTTCTGGCGCGGGGGCTTCCGACATCTGCTCCATTGTGATGTTCCATTCTGACAGGAGTCGCCCACCCGCGTGACCACTGTTGCGGTTGTCGTTGCGTGGGATTGGCCGGGCGGGATGCTCCGCCGGCGGGCCGCAGCGCCGAAAGTAGTCTCAGGGCCGTGATCGACCTCAAGCTGCTCCGCGAAGACCCCGACGCCGTGCGCCGTTCCCAAATCAGCCGCGGCGAGGACCCGGGGCTCGTCGACGCCCTGCTGGCGGCCGACGCAGCGCGCCGGGCCGCCATTTCGTCGGCCGACGCGCTGCGCGCCGAGCAGAAGGCCGCCAGCAAGAGCGTGGGCGCCGCATCGGCCGAGGAACGTCCGGCCCGGTTGCAGCGCGCCAGGGAGCTCGCCGACCAGGTCAAGGCCGCCGAATCCGCGCAGACCGAGGCCGAGGCGGCGTTCACCGCCGCGCACCTGGCGATCTCCAACGTGATCATCGAGGGGGTGCCCGCCGGCGGAGCGGACGACTACGCCGTCCTCGACGTCGTCGGGGAGCCGGCCGCGATCGTCGACCCGAAAGACCACCTCGAGCTCGGTGAGTCGCTCGGCCTCATCGACATGCAGCGCGGCGCCAAGGTGTCGGGCTCCCGGTTCTACTTTTTGACCGGCCACGGGGCGCTGCTGCAGCTGGGCCTGCTGCAGTTGGCGCTGCGGCTCGGCGTCGAGAACGGCTTCGTCCCGATGATCCCGCCGGTGCTGGTGCGCCCCGAGGTGATGGCCGGCACCGGATTCCTCGGCGCCCACGCCGACGAGGTGTACCGGGTGGAGGCCGACGACCTGTACCTGGTGGGCACCTCGGAGGTGCCGCTGGCCGGCTACCACGCCGACGAGATCGTGGACCTGTCCGGCGGTCCGCTGCGCTACGCGGGCTGGTCGTCGTGCTTCCGGCGGGAGGCCGGCAGCTACGGGAGGGACACCCGCGGCATCATTCGGGTGCACCAGTTCGACAAGGTGGAGGGTTTCGTCTACTGCGTGCCCGACGATGCCGAGGCCGAGCACCGGCGGCTGCTGGGCTGGCAGCGCCAGATGCTGGCGCAGATCGAGGTGCCCTACCGGGTGATCGACGTCGCCGCGGGCGACCTCGGCTCGTCGGCCGCGCGCAAATTCGACTGCGAGGCGTGGGTGCCCACCCAGGGGACCTATCGGGAGCTGACGTCGACGTCGAACTGCACCACCTTCCAGGCACGCCGGCTGTCGACCCGCTTCCGCGACAACCAGGGCAAGCCGCGGGCCGCGGCGACTCTCAACGGCACCCTGGGTACCACGCGATGGTTGGTGGCGATCCTGGAGAACCATCAGCAGCCCGACGGGAGCGTGCGGGTCCCCCAAGCTCTCGTCCCGTTCGTCGGCGTCGAGGTGCTGGAGCCGAAGGCCTGACCCGTCCGCCTCCGACGGGTGTGCGGCTGGCGCCGCCGCACTATCATCTGGCAAGCATCGGCAAGCCACGTCGGGTGCGTCGCAAGGGGTGCCCCGGAAGGGGGAGACGGTGACCACGATGAAGTGGGTCGGTCGCTGGTGGCGTCAAACCGATGATTACGAACAGCTCATCAGTCACCTGCGCGCCCGCGGGATGCCGCACCTTGTCCGGGCCGCGATCTCGCTGATCTCCGCCGGGCTGGCCCTGGCCGCGATCGCGACCGTGTGGACTCCCACCGGCCCGCGGGGGACCGCTCAGCTCGCCTGCGTCGTGCTCGCCTGCGGCAGCGCCGCGATCGTCGCCGCGGTGTGGGCGGTGTGCTGGCCGTCCCGGGACCGGGCCGTCCGGCTGGCCCTGCTGACCAACACCAGCATCGCGCTGGCGGTGTTGGCCCAGAGCCATCCTGTCGCCGCCCTGCTCGTGTGCACGACGTTCGCGACCAACGCCTGCTATGTCGCGGTGTTCCACACGGCGCGTCAGATGGTGTACTGCGTTGCGGTCGCCGCCGCCGCGGGAGCATTCGAGGCCGATCGGATCGCCGGACGGTACGGCCTTGTCGCCGCCGGGAGCAGCTACTTGTTGATCCTGATGCTTGACGTGGCCATGCCATTCGCGATCCAGGCCATCGCTTCCATGTTGCGCACCGACGCGGTGCGCGCCGACCGCGACCAACTCACCGGATTGCTGAACCGGCGCGCATTCCGCCGGCGCGCCAAAGTGCGGTTGCAGGAGCAGCGCGTCGAGTTCGGGCATTTCGTCGTCGCCGTGATCGACCTGGACCGCTTCAAACTGCTCAACGACGTCCACGGGCACGGCACCGGCGACGACGCGCTGGTGTCGGTGGCGCGGGCGTTGCGCGCCGGCGCCGACGGTACCGCGGTCATCGGGCGCGTGGGCGGCGAGGAGTTCCTGGTGGCCGACGCCTGGTCCCCCGACGAGGTGCGAGTACGAGCGGAACGGCTCTGCGCCGCGATCGCCGCGCTGCCCTTCGGTGTCACCGCCAGCGTCGGGACCGCCGGCGTGCACGGGCGTTTCCCGGACCGGGAGGCCGACGAATTGCTCGACGAGCTGATCTCGGTCGCCGACGCCGCGATGTACGCCGCCAAACGCCGCGGCGGCAACCGGGCCGGTCGCCACGTGCCCCTGACCGCGTGCTGCGGCGACGGGCCCGGCGCCGAGAAAAATTAGGTGTCCACGGTCGTCGGCACGGTGGCCGATCGCGCGTGCCGGTGTTGGCGCTCGATGGTGGCGAAGTAGAAGGCGAACGCGAAGGCGAAGCTGGTGAACAGGCTGGACACGAAGTACAGCCACGGATGCCGCAGCGCACGGCGACGGCCGTCGACGATCGTGAACAGCGGCAGCAGGA
>NZ_JBYCLC010000334.1:0-2979 GCF_057473685.1 Mycobacterium sp. TH-M116
CAAACTGCACATCGACCCCAGCCGGGTACCGCCCGGCGACATGTTCGACATCTTCGACGTCGACATCGACACGATCATCCACGTCGAGCTGCGCCGCAAGCTGGCCTCCGAGATCGTCGAGAACGATCCAGCCCGCAATACCGCCGCCAAACAGCGGCAGCTCACCGAACTGCGTCGCGTCGCTGCCGATCTGCGGCAGATCGCCGACGGGGTGGTTGCTGCCGGGCTGCCGCTGGGAGGCAAACCGGGGCGCGCAATCGATGAGGCCTACGAGAACTTGCGCATCGCCGTCAACGAAGCCCATCCGAAGGCCGGAGACCCGAGCCCGGCTTTGCTCGACGAGATCATCGATCGTAGCCTAACCCCCACCGTCCCAACTGATTACACACACTGGAAGCCGAACCACTGGATCATCGAGGCACCAGATGTGGTCATTGATCATGGCGGGTTCGACGCGATCATCGGCAACCCCCCGTTCCTCGGCGGGCAGAAGATCACCGGCGCGCTGGGGACCGACATTCGCGACTGGCTCGTCAATGTGGTTGCCGGTGGGATGCGAGGGAGTGCTGACCAGGTGGCCTATTTCTTCCTGCGCGCCGCCTCGCTGTTGCAGGCGAACGGCAGCCTGGGTCTGATCGCGACGAACACTGTCGGGCAGGGCGACACGCGGCAGGTCGGCCTCGATGCGATGGTTGCCGACGGGTTCACCATCACCCGCGCCATCCAGTCGCGTTCCTGGCCGGTGGCGAGCGCCAGCCTCGAGTAGGCCGCCGTGTGGGGCACCCTCGGTCCCGTCGCCGAGAACGTGCCCCGGGTCGCCAACGACATCCTGGTGCGGCGCATCAGCACCCTGCTCGAACCCGTCGGACGGGTCGAGGGCAACCCCATCCGCTTGGCGGAAAACGAAGGAATCGCGTTCCATTTGCCGGTAAGTGTGGAAGGCGTGGTCGAGGCGAATGTCATCCCAGCCGTCCGCGGCCATTGTCGCCATGTCGACCTCGATATGGATGTCACGCAGTCGGTCGATGTCCGTGTCGCCGTGGATGGCGGGATTGTTGACCAGGTTGTAGAGCTTCGTCAGTCCGAGCCCGCGGCGGAGCATGATCGTGCGCCGCTCGTCGTTCAATGACCGCCCGGCAGATTCGAGGCGATCGGACGCGGTAGGACGGGGGAATGTCTCGAACACATCGGAAGGCGAGTAATTGGCGCCAGCCCGCATAGTCGAGCTACTCCTCAGGCCCGCAAGCGAATCGAGCGGCAGGCGACGAGTCCGTTCCTCTCCCGGGTCATCCGCTGCGACGACTGCGATGCGTACATGTGCCGGGGGACGAACCAGAAGCGCCCGGTCCTCTACTGCCCGGCGTGCCGGCAAACGATGAGCCGAACGGCGTTGGACCCGTACCTCGTGCAGCGGCTGCTGAGCAAGCGCGGCTCCGAGCCGCTCGGCGGGGCGACCGTTCAGGCACAGTGGGCGGCTGCCGGGGCGAACGACTCGGTTCGGCGGGAGATCCTGTTGACGCAGCTGGACAGCCTCCGCATCCGCCGCGGCGTCGTCGGGCGCTATTTCGACGATCAGCGTGTGCTGCTGCGGTGGCACCCCGCCACAGAACTGGAGCCCGTGCCCAGCGCGCCGGGAACATGTCAGTGGGGGAGCTGACACTGTTCTCATGATGAGCACCAAAGCCTCGCCGACGTCTAGCCCGTTCTTTACAATCTTTGTCTAGGCGTGGGTAGAGCGATACGATGCCGAAGCGGACCGAGGTCATCAAGAAGATCAGGCGGGCAGCACAGGCTCGGGGGATGTTATTCGCTGAGCTGCGTGAAGGCGCCAGCCATACGATCTACAGTCTCGACGGCTTGATGATCCCGGTCGGCCGGCACAACGAGTTGACCAACCGTTATGCCGAGGACGTGTACCGAGAATGCGAAGCAAAATTAGGTAAGGGGGTGGTGGCGGTGAATACCTATACCGCGATCGCAAGCCCGGACGGCAAGTGCTGGCATGTCCGACTGCCCGGCCTGGGCAACCGTCCCGAATACGGGCTGCCCGCCCAGGCTCGCAATCTCGATCAGGTTGAACCGGCCGCGCGCGACCTGATCGCGTTGTGGCTCGACGTACCGGCGGACTCGTTCACTGTTGAGGTGCAGGTTGAGCTACCGGAGTCGGTTCATCACCACCTCGAACGGGCGGCCAAGCTGCGTCGCGAGGCCGCCGATGCGCAAGCCGGTGCCGCCGAGGAATACCGGCGTGCGGCAACCGAACTCAAAGGTGGTGGATTGACGGTGCGCGACATCGGCAAGGCGCTCGGCATTTCCTATCAGCGGGCGCATCAACTGGTCTCGGCCAAGGCAACGTTCCGCAACACGGCTAAAACCAGCGGGACCTAACCGCCATGACCGCAACGGCCGAGTTCATCAGTGACAGTTGCGCGTTGAACCACCAGCCCGACGGCACATCGTTCACCGTCCGGGAGAACCTCGTCGACATCCTGCAGCGTGAGCTGCTGGGCCCGGTGCACGGCCCGGAAGAGGTGCTGCCGTTCAGCCCGCGCTCGCACTATCTGGTCGGCTACATCGCCCCGGTGAAAATCACCACCGTCGCCGCGGGCGGCGATGGTGCCGAGGAATTCGATGACCAGCGCGGCGAGCCGGCCGAGGCCCGCTCGGATGCCGAGGGTTTGGCCGCGGGGCGCGGCGTGCCGGCGTTCGCCGCCGATGACGACAACGGCACCGACGCGGCCGACGAGGACGCCGAGGACCGGGCACCCAAGCAGGGCTTGATGATTCCGGCGTCGATGGGCCTGCGGTTTCAGGTGCCGACGGATCTGGCGTCGTTCACCGTCACCGCGACCTGGGGCACCTACGAAGCCGTCAAGACCGATCAGGTCACCAAGGCCGGCCGGACCGTGTATCACTATCAGCGCACCCCGATCGAGTTCCGCCGCGACATTGCGATGGCCAGCCTGCAGCCCGGCCACA
>NZ_JBYCLC010000335.1:0-5360 GCF_057473685.1 Mycobacterium sp. TH-M116
GTGGAGCTAAGGGGATTCGAACCCCTGACCTACTCGATGCGAACGAGTCGCGCTACCAACTGCGCCATAGCCCCTGACCGCTAGCAGGCTACCAGCCGCGGCAGCACCCGCCGAACCGCGAGTTCTACTGCCCCACGGCGCGCGGTAGTTCCCTGGACCAGCCGTAGTTCCGCGCCGGCACCGAGTAGTCCAGATGTTCGAAGATCGGGTCCTCGTCATCGATCTCGAGCACGACCGCGCCCGGACGCCGCAGCCGGGACGGCACCACGTCGTACTGGCGGTCGTGAGCGTTCTCCACGCCGAGCCGTGCACGCGCCATCCGCCGCATCCGGCGCCGCCACACCTTTTCCTCGATGCGGGTCTGCCGTCGCAGATACGCCAGGTAGAGCATTGTCACGGCGGTGGCGCCGCCACAGATCCACCAGGCGCTCGGTGACAACTCGAACGCCGCGGTGGCCGAACCGACCAGGACGACCGCCATCACCATCAGCACCCGCTTACGGAACTCGTATTTGCGGGCGCTGACCGCCGCGGCGGTCCTCGAGTCGAATCGGCGCCGCCGCGAGCCCGGCGCGACCGGCGCGCGCGGGGCCTCGCCCGCCTCGTCGTGAGCGTCGGCCTCGGGCTCGAGGCCGGAGGAGTCCTCGACATACTCGTAGCGGTCGTCCTCGTCGTAGCGGTCGTCCTCGGCGGGCTCATCCGTGCCGGCATCAGTCCCGTCGGACGCGCCGCCCCCGTCCACGGCCACCGGTGCCGGTTCTGCCGCCTCGGCGCTTGCGCCCGCGGACAGGGCATGTGAGTCCTCGATGACATCGACGTCGAGATAGTCGGGCTCGTCGGGTTCTGCGGACCCTGCGGCGGCGACCTTCACGACGTCGCGCCGCGCGCGCCGCAGCTCGACGGTGTCGGCGTCGGTGCCGATGTCCGGGTTCTGGCGTCGATCCTGGTCAGCGGAGATGAACTCGTCCTCGGCCGGTTCCTCCTCCGGCTTCCAGTCGGGATCGCTGCGGTGGCCCGCTGCGGGACCGCCACGCTTGAGCAGCCGGGCTCCGGCGTCCCCGTTGAGCACTCGCGTCGCCAGGGCCACATCGCTGGTGCGGCGCACCGCGTCGCGTTTGCTGATGAGCATCGGAACCAGGACGAACAGCCACAGCACCACGAGCGAGATCCACAATAACGACTGCGGGATGCTTGGCATGATGACCTGCTCTCTTCGTTCCCATTTCCGCGAGGCCGGTCGATGGCCAGCGCGGCCGGGTCAAATGACCAGGACAATTACACACCTGTAATTTGGCTCTCACAAGCACCAAACGTCACTCGTGTCGCGCCAGCCACAGAGAAGGACGGCGAACCGGTCGCCGACGGGCCGCGAAACGCCGTGGCGGTCGGGGCCCCGGACGGTACGGGACGGCCTCCGGTCACTCCCAGCTTGCGCGGCCGGCGCGGACCAGTGCAGAGGCCACGGAACCGTATACCTCTTCGACGGTGATCGCCATCAACAGGTGGTCCCGCCACGCCCGGTCGACCTCGAGGTAGCGCAGCAGCAGACCCTCTTCCCGGAACCCCGCCTTCGCCAGCACGGCACGGCTCGCGGCGTTCTCGGGACGTACCGTTGCCTCCACGCGATGCAACATCACCGGACCGAAGCAGTGATCGAGTCCCAGCGCCAGCGCCGCCGTGGCCACTCCCCCGCCGGTCACCGACCGGGACACCCAATACCCGATCCATGCCGACCGCAGGGCCCCGTGCACGACGTTGCCGATGGTCAGCTGACCGCAGAACCGCCCATTCAGTTCGATGACGAAAGGCAGCATGCGGCCCTTGCGGGCCTCCGAGCGCAGACCGGAACACAACGCCGGCCAGGCGGCAACGGAGTGGCGGATCACCCAGTCGCCTTCCGCGCTGGGCTCCCACGGTTCCAGGTGGGCACGATCGGCCAGCCGCGTCCGGCTCCACTGTGTGCCGTCGCGCATGCGCACCGGACGCAACCGGACGACGCCGGCGCGGACCCGCAACGGGCCGACGTCGACGGGCCAGCCGGGGTGACGGGGGTCGTAGCGCAACAGGTTCGCGCGCATCGCAACCCTCAGCCGCGCTGCGCCAGAAAGGCGACGTCGACGAGCTCGCCGGTGCGGATCTGCTCGGCACCGGTGGGGACGACAACCAGGCAGTTCGCTTCGGCGAGCGTGGCCAGCAGGTGCGACGAAGCACCGGGAGCCCCGCCGAGTGCCTGCACCAGGTACTCCCCGGTGTCCTGGTCGCGCATCAGCTGACCGCGCAGGTAACCCTTACGCCCGGCCACCGAGGTGATCGGCGACAGGGTGCGGGCGCGCACGATCCGGCGCATCGGCGCCCGCTTTCCCAGCGCAAGCCGGAGCAGCGGCCGGACCATCACCTCGAAAACCACCAGGGCGCTGACCGGGTTGGCGGGAAGCAGAAAGGCCGGGACCCCCTCGCGGCCCAGCTGCCCGAAACCCTGGACCGATCCGGGGTGCATCGCGACCCGGACCACCTCCATTTCGCCGAGTTCGGACAGCACCGAACGCACCACCTCGGCGGCCGCGCCACCGACCGCACCGGCGATCACGACGGCTTCGGAACGGTTGATCTGGCCCTCGACGACGTCGCGCAGCTCCCGGGGATCGCCGCTGACGATGCCCACACGGTTGACCTCCGCGCCGGCGTCGCGGCCCGCGGCCGCCAGCGCATAGGAGTTCACGTCGTAGACCTGCCCGTTCCCAGGGGTGCGCGAGATGTCGACCAGCTCGCCGCCCACGGCCATCACCGACAGCCGCGGCCGCGGATGCACCAGCACCCGTTCGCGGCCGACCGCCGCCAGGAGCCCCACCTGGGCGGCGCCGATGATCGTCCCGGCGCGCACGGCGACGTCACCGGGCTGGACGTCGTCGCCGGCGCGGCGCACGTAGGCACCCGACGGCGCGCCGCGCAGGATCCGCACCTTCGACGTACCGCCATCGGTCCACTGCAACGGCAGCACCGCGTCGGCCAGCGTCGGCAACGGCGCGCCGGTGCGCACCCGGACGGCCTGGCGGGGCTGCAGCCGGCGGGGCGTGCGCGCACCGGCCTCGATGGTTCCCATCACCGGCAGGACCAACCCGTCGCGCCCGGCCCCGCCCTCGGCCGGTTCGTCGGGGATCCCGTCGTGGCCCTCACCGCCGATCTCGCCGACACCGAGCACGTCCACGCTGCGCACCGCATAGCCGTCGATCGCGGCCTGATCGAAACCAGGCAGGGGCCGCTCGGTCACCACCTCCTCGGCGCAGGTCAATCCCTGCGCCTCGGCGATGGCCACGCGTATCGGCCGCGGAGCCACCGCGGCGGCTGTTATCCGGGCCTGCTGCTCCTCCACAGAACGCACAAGCGCGCCTTTCTGCCCTCCGGCCCTGACGGGCGCGACCTTGGGCGACGCCGAGCCCCGTTGCCTGCCGGGACCGCGTGATTCTCCTTCAGGACTAGTGCTCGTTCAGGCCCAACCTCGACACCAACCATCGCCGCAAATCCGGGCCGTAGTCGTCACGATCCAAAGCAAAGTCAACCGCAGCTTTGAGGTAGCCGCCGGGATTTCCCAAGTCGTGTCGAGATCCGCGATGCACCACGACATGGACCGGATGACCCTCAGCAATCAGCAACGCGACCGCGTCGGTCAGCTGCACCTCGCCGCCGGCCCCGCGGTCGATGCGGCGCAGTGCGCCGAAGATCGCACGGTCGAGCACGTAGCGGCCCGCCGCGGCATACATCGACGGGGCGTCCTCGGCCATGGGCTTTTCGACCATGCCCTTGACCTTCAGCACGTCGGGATTGTCCGAGCCGTCGGCAGGATCCACGTCGAACACGCCGTAGGCGCTGATCTCGTCGGGGGCCACCTCGATCGCGCACAGTACGGTGCCGCCATAGTCGGCGCGCACCTTCGCCATCATCTCCAGGACACCGGTCGGCAACACCAGGTCGTCGGGCAGCAGGACCATCACCGCGTCTTCGTCGGCGAACAGCGTGGGCTCCACACAGCTGATGGCATGCCCCAGGCCCAGCGGCTCGGCCTGCACGACGGACTCGACCTTGATCAGCTGCGGGGCACGACGAACCTTGTCGAGCATCGCTTTCTTCCCGCGCGCCTCGAGCGTGCCCTCGAGCACCAGGTCCTGCACGAAATGCGCGACGACGCCGTCTTTGCCCTCGGAGGTGATGATCACCAGACGCCCGGCACCTGCCGCGGCCGCCTCTTCGGCGACCAACTCGATGCCCGGCGTGTCGACCACCGGCAGCAACTCCTTGGGCACCGTCTTGGTCGCCGGCAGGAAACGCGTACCCAGCCCGGCCGCTGGGACGATCGCCGTGTAAGGCACCGGGATTTCAGCTCGCGACATCGCTGACAACCATAACCCGCACGGGCACCGGCCGGAGTGGACGCCGCGGCGGGACCACCGGTCTGTCAGGGTTGACCCATGGCCGGTGCGGACAAGGTGGCGCTGCGCAGGCGGCTGCTGGCCGCGCGGCAGCGCGTTCGCGGCGACGTCCGTGCCGCCGAGGCCCGCATGCTGTGCGATGCGCTGGAAACCCTGGCGTGCGCCGGTACGGCCTGTGCCTACGTACCGGTGGGCACCGAGCCGGGGTCCGTCGCGATGCTGGACATGCTCGCGCGCCGCTGCGGTCGGGTGCTGCTCCCGGTGGCACGCACCCGCGCCGACGGCACCCCGATGCCGTTGCGCTGGGGCGAGTACCGGCCCGGCGCGCTGACCGCCGGCCCCTGGGGACTGCTCGAGCCCGCCGAACCATGGCTGCCCGACTCGGCCCTGGCCGAGGCCGCCCTGGTGATCGTCCCGGCGCTGGCAGTCGACCGCCGGGGTGTGCGGCTGGGCCGGGGCGCCGGGTTCTACGACCGTTCGCTGGCAGGACGCGACCCTGACGCGCGCCTGATCGCCGTGGTGCGCGACGCCGAACTGCTCGACGAACTACCCGCCGAACCGCACGACGTCGCGATGACGGACGCGCTCACGCCGCGACGCGGGGTCATCGGCCTGGCGTCCGGTACTCGGGAATGAAGCACGCCACGTGGCGGTTCTGGCACTTGAGAAGCTAGAGTGCCAACTGGCTTCATCTGACCTTTAGGCCCCCCGACACGGAGGTTCGCGTGCCGACCTACAGCTACGAGTGCACTGAGTGCGGCGACCGCTTCGACATTGCGCAGGCATTCACCGACGACGCGCTGAGCACGTGCGAGAAGTGCTCCGGTCGGCTGCGCAAGCGGTTCAACTCGGTGGGGATCGTGTTCAAGGGCAGCGGCTTCTACCGAACCGACAGCCGCGAGTCCGGCAAGTCGAAGACCGACGGGTCGAGCACAG
>NZ_JBYCLC010000336.1:0-10732 GCF_057473685.1 Mycobacterium sp. TH-M116
TGTGCCGTCTCGTGGAGCAGTGATGCGACCTTGTCCTTGGGCAGCACCGCCAAGCCTTCATTGGCGGCATCGAGCGCCGGGCCGATCTGGCTGGGAACGGTGGTCGTGGTGATCGTCTGCCCGTCGCGCAGGAACGGGCCTCGGTTGCGGTTCGACACCAGGTCGATGAATTGCTCGCCGACCGCCGAGACCGAGTGCACGTTGGCCGATGCGTCGGCGGGGACCTGGTAGCGGTTGTCGATGCTCATCGCCGCCCGCGCGCCTCGCCGCGTCGGGTCGACGGCGGTGACCTTCCCGATGGTGATGCCGCGGTAGGTGACGTTGGACGTGCGATACAGGCCCCCGGACTGCGGCAGTTCGGCATACACCGTGTACCGACCGATGCCGACCAGGCTCGGTATCTGCAGGTAGTACCAGACCAGGACGACCACCGCGGCCACCGCCACCCCCGCCAACACCACCAGCTGGGCTTTGATCATGCGGGTCAACATCTCTCAGTCACCCCTTTCCACCAGCGGCCCACCCGGGGCATCGTTCGGGTTCGGGGTGTAGCGGACGTCGGGGATCATGGTTTCCGGATCCCGTCCCCACGACTGCTCGAGGGCCCGCAGAGCGCCGGAGAAACCCGTTCCACTCAGCGTGGTGTTGTCGATGGTGGAAAGTGTCAGGTCGAGCGTGGCGGACACGTTGATGTAGTCGCCGCGGATCACCTGTGTCACGTCGTCGATGTTGAAGGGCGCCGTGAGACCCAATTTCAGCGCACCCACCACGTACGGCGAGGCCCGACCCAGCTGTTTGAGCGGCCTCTGCAGCGCCGCCAGACTCTGGTGCAGGTTGGGCCGGGTGGCGACCAGCGCCCGGTTGGCGGCATCGCTGAACCGACCCAACGCCTCGGTGGCGTCGGCGAACAAGGCACGGGTATCGGCGAAATGCTTTATCAGAGGCGGGATCTCGGTGAGCACCCGCTCCAGGGTGTCCTTACGGTTGGCGACGATGGCCAGGAGTTCGTTGGACGAATCGATGGCACGGGTCAGATCGCCGCGCTGCCGGTTCAGTTCGGCAGTGAAGGTGTCCAGGCGCTGGAGGAATTCGCGGACCTGGTCGACGTGGCCGTCGAGGATGTCGACGACCTCGGATTGGATCGCGTCGAGATTCGGAATTCCGCCGCCATTGAGGATCACCGCAATGCTGGCCAACGTCCGTTCGACGGTGGGGTAAGCCGAGGCGTTCTGCAGCGGGATGGTGTCGCCGCTTCGCAACTGTTGCGGCGACGGATCTTTCGGCGCGGCCAACTCGACGTGCTGAGTTCCCAGCAGGCTGGTCTGACCGATTTTCGCGGTCGCGTTGGCGGGTAGCCGCACGCTGGGGTCTACGTTCAGCGTCAGGGTCGCGATCCAGTTCCTCAGCCTGATAGCCCGCACAGTGCCGACCCACACGTCGGCGACCCTGACCCGGCTGTTGGTGTTCAGTGCCAGCGTGTCCGGCATCTGCACATAGATCGTCAGGTGGTCGGGGCCCGTGCCTTGGCCGACGGGCAGCGGCACGTTCGCGATGCCCCGCCAGGTGCACGACGTCAGCATCACCGGTACCAGCAGAACGGCCAGCACCCACACCGGCGCGCGGCGAGTGCCCTGCGCGCTCACTGGCCCGGCCCCGGGCGAGCGGGCTGCGGAGACCACTGCGGCGGCGGCGGATTGGACTCGTCATAGGCGTTCGGCGGTCCGGGCATGTTCACACCCGGCGGCGGGGGCGGGACGTCCGGCCCCCCCATGAGCTCGGCCAGCGATTCCGCGGTGAGCATGTTCGTCGTGGCAGGCTGCACCGGCGTGCCCTGCATTCCCGGCGCGACGACCCAGCCGGGCTCGTGATTGCCGTGCGAGAACGGTGTGTCGCGCGCGAAGATCCCCGGGACGGTGGTGTCCTTGTACCCCGGCGGGGGGCGCAGCCGCTCCTCGGAATACGCCACCTCCTTGGGCAAGGTGGCCGGCGAGTTGAAGAAGTTCGCGCCGGCGGGAAAGTAGTTGAACTTGATGGCGTCCAGCACCGGGGCCAGATACTGCGCGCACAGCTCGGCCGAGTCCTGGTAGCCCAGCCGGCTGCCCGCCTGGATGGCACTGCAGACGAACTGCAGCGGGTTGGCGAAGTTCGGAAAAGCGAACAGGCCCACCAGCGAGCTGCTCAGCGGATGGTAGAGGTTGTTGAAGTTGCCCGCGAAGGTGGGCAGCACATGCAGCGCGGTTTCCAGGCCGTCGCGCGGCTCGGATGCCAGGATCGCGGTCGTCACGTCGGCGACGTTGCCGACGTCGTGGCTCAGCACGGATCTGTTGTCGCTCAAGAATTTCCGGGCTGTTGCCAGAACGTCGTCGATGTGTCCGACGGTGTCGGCCACGTCATGGTCGGATTTGGTGAACCAGCCGGTGAACTCGGCGAGGTCGGCGTTGAGTGCGACGAACTGTCGATCGTTCTGGTACAGCGCGCTGACGAACTGCGCCAGGCTTCGCGTGATCGCGACGAAGTCGCCCCGGCCCTCGTTCAGCGCGGTCAGCGCCTGCGACAGGTTGTTCAGGGTGTCGTTGACCTGCTTGCCTTTTCCGGCCAGATTGTCGGCCGCCTTGTCGACGACCTCACCGAACGGACCTTTCGGCTGCCGCTCGGTCGGGCCGAGTTGACGCAGGATCCCGTTGAGGGAATCGCGCAGCTGATCCCACTCGACGGGCACCTGGGTGCGCTCGATCGGGATCACCGCACCGTCCTCGAGCACCGGCCCGCCGGTGTAGGGCGGTGAGAGCTGGATGGTGCGCGACGCCACCAGACTGGGGTTCAGGATCGATGCCGTGGCCTGGGCGGGCACCTTGTACTCGTTGCTGTAGTGCAACGTGACTCGCATCTTGTCGCCGAGCGGCTCGATCGTGTCGATCGACCCGACCCGCACCCCCATGATCTGAACCCTGTCGCCCGCATACAGGGCGAGGGTCTCGGGGAAATACGCCACCACCGTCGTGTTGGTCAGTTTCCGGTAGAGCGTCACCCCGGCGACCGCAGCGATACAGACGAACACCACCGCCAGCACCCCGACAACCAGCGCCCTGCCGGACATCTTCGGCAACCGCACGTGACGAATGTCGAAGATGGTGCTCATGGGTTGTCACCGCCTGTCAACGGGTCCGTCCGTGCGCCCGGCGGCGCGTGCGCCGGCAGGGGAACGCCGCTGCCCGGGACGTCCGGCGGCGTGTCGCCGGGCCGCGCCGCACTCGGTATCCCCGGTGTGGGCGGCGTCCCACCCGGATGGGGCGGCGACGCCTGGATGTCGGGCGGCGTAAGGAAGCCGCCCGCGTCGGTACCGAAGGGGCCTTGGTCGGACACCATGCAGGGCAGCGGGTTCGAGGGCCGCGGCAACGCGTCCGCCGGCGGCGCGTAGGAGCACGGCGATCCCGGCCCGACGGCGGGCCCCGGGTGATCCGGAGTGCCCTCCAGCGCCGGCGGCGCCGGCGGCGGTGCGCCGTTGGGGAACCGTGTCCCGTTGGGGTCGGGCCACCGGAACGCCGGCAGCCCGGCGCTGCGCCAGAAGTTCTCCGGGTCGATGCCGCGCTTCTTGAACGCCGCGTCAACCCAGGGCTGCAGAACCTGATAGGGCATCAGATTTGCCACGATCGCCTTGAAGAACGGCCCGGAAGCGACGGCCTCCGTCAGGGATGCGGTGTATCTGCTGAGCAGCACCAGCACATCGGCCAGTTCACTCTTGCGCTTGACCAGTTCGTCGCTGACCGTGCCCAACTGCGCCAACACGTGATGCGCGTTGGGATTCTCGTTGATCAGACCGGACACCTGGGCCGACACCGCCGATACGTTGGCGAGCACAATGCTCAGCGCCTGACTGCGCTCCCGAAAAGCGCCCAACAATGTCTCGGCGTTGACCAGCAAGCCGTTGACCTGTTCGCTGCGGTCGCCGAGCACGCCCGCAACCTTGTTGGCATTGGCCAACAACTGCTTGATCTGCTCGTCGCGACCGCCGATGGTCTCGGAGAATCTGGCCACACCGTCGAGGGCGGCACTCAGATGCGGCGCGGTCTGATCGAAGGTCTCCGACAATACGTTCAGTGACCGCTTGACGAGGTCGATGTTCCAATCCGTTGCCGCCTTCGTGACGTCGACGAACGCGTCGTAGATCTGGTAGGGCGTGGTGGTCTGCCCCGAGGGAAGGATGCCGTTGGGCTGCAACGGTTCTGAGCCGCGTGGTTGGATCTGCATGTTCTTGCGTCCGAGAAAGGTGTCGGTGCGGACCGCCACGCGGCTTTGCGTCCCGATCCGTCTGCCGGGCAACGAGAATCCGATCAAGACCCGGTTCCCGCGGATCACCAGCGAGCGCACCAGGCCGACGTTCACCCCGGCGATCTCCACCCTGTCACCCGTGCCGATGCCGCCGGTATCGGCGAATTGCGCGTAATAGACCGGTGTGGCGAACAGCATCGGCACGCTGGTGAAGCTTTGCCCCACGCCGACGGCGAGCAGCGTGACCAGTGCGCCCATCAGCCCGATGCGGCCGCGGTTGACCTCCGTGAGCGTTCTCATTGCGGGGTGCACCTTCCGGTGGGCTGCCCGAACAGCTTGACGGTGCGCACCGGGCCGCCGGGCTGTAGACCGTTGACCTTGACGGCGATGTCGCAGAGATAGAAGTTGTAGAAGTCGCCGTAGATGCCGCCGGCGCGGCCGATCACGCGGTAGGCCTGCGGCAGCTTCTCGAGCACGTCATCGAGAGCGGACTGGTCGTCGATGAGCGGCTGCGCGACGTCCTCGAGGTACCCGAGGGTGCCGTGCAGCGCCGGCCGGTCGTCGCCCAGCAGAGCGGCCAGGGTGCCCGCGGCGTCGCTGAGGTGTGCCGCCGCCGCGGCCAGCGGGTCGGCCCGGTTTTTCAGCCCGGTGATCAGCAGTTCCACGTTGTCGACCGTCCGGTCGAGCTCTTTCTGGTGCTTGACTGTGGCGGCCAGCACGGTGTTCAGGTTGGTGACGACCTCGCCGATCACCTTGTCCCGGTTGGCCAGTGCGGCCGTCAGGGACGCAGTCTGGTCGAGGATGTCGTTGATGGTGGCACCCTGCCCCTGGAACACGGTGATGATCGAGGAGGCGATGCCGTTGACCTTGTCCGGGTCCAGCGCCTTGAACAGCGGGCGGAATCCGCCGATGAGTGCGTCGAGGTCCAAAGCCGGTTGCGTGTGCTCGACCGGGATCGTCCCGCCCGGGGCCAGCCGCTCGCCGCTGTCGCCACGGCCCAGTTCCAGGTAGCGCTCGCCGATGAGGTTGAGGTAGCGGATCGAGGCCGTCGTCGCCCGGTCCAGCGCCACCGAGCGGTCCACGGCGAAGTCCACCAGAACGCGGCTGTCCCCGGCGATCAGGGTCACCGTGGAGACCTTGCCGACCTCCACCCCCGCCGCGCGGACGAACTGACCGGAACGCAACCCGCTCGCGTCGGTGAACACCGCGGAATACCCTGTGGTGCGGTCGAACCGCATCTGCCCGAACACCACGATGATCACCGCGGTGAACACCGCCAGCACCGACCAGAGGACGCCGAGTTTGATCGCTGTGCCGGTGGTTCTCATGGGTTGATCGTGTTCTCCCCGTATTGGCGGCCCCAGACGTATTCGGTGAACATCGGCTGGCCGAGCTCGAAGTGGTTGTACGGCGCGACGCTGGCGCCGGTGTCCATCACCAGATACGGCGCCGGCCACAGGTCGCGGGTGATGGTCTGCCAGCAGCCCGGCTCACCGCCGGGCCCCCCGCGGGCGTTGACCCGGGGCAGGTTGTCCGGATAGACATACGGGTTGGGGGCCCCGACGACGGTTCCGGCAGCCGCCAGCGAATAGCCGTTGCCGCCGACGGCATGAGCGACCTTGGGTGCCGCGTCGTGAAAGTTGCGGACCGTGCAGAGCAGTTCGGGGCTGTAGGTGTCGAGCAGCCGGGCGGTGGGCACCAGATCGGCGGCGCCGCGGGCCAGGTAAGGCCCACCGCGGGAAAAGATTTCTTCGCCGTTGCGGCCCACCCCGACCGCCGCCAGCAGAGCGGCATCCAGATCGTTCTGCTGTCTGGTCAGCGTGCGCGCGGTGGTCACCGCGTTCTGCAGAAAGCCCCACAGATCCGGTGCGGCCCCGGCGTACACATCGGCCAGATCCGCCAACCGCCGAACGTCGTGCCGGAACGCGGGCATGCGCGGATTCAGCCGCGCCAGAATATCGTTGCCGTTGACGAGCGATTCCCCGAACTTGTCTCCCAGCCCGTTCAGCGCCTGCGCCAACGCGGACAGCGTCGCGTTCAGCTCGATGGGGTCGACCTTCTCCGCCAGCGAGGTGACCGACTCGAACAACGTGTTGAACTCGGTTGTCACCGAACGCGCGTCGATCACGTCGCGCGGTGAGAGATGCCGACGATCCGGGTCTTTGGGCGCGCTCAGTGCCACATATTTGTTGCCGAACAAAGTGGCCGCCTCGATGTTGGCCACCACATTGGCCGGGATCACCTCGATGTAGCGGGGGTTGACGTCCAGCAGCAGTTTGGCCGCCGGCCTGCCGTCACGTTCGATCTCCGAGATGCCGGCCACCCGGCCGATCGCCACCCCGTTGTAGGTGACCTTCGCCCCCGATTCCATCACCAGCCCTGCTCGCGAAGACACCATCGTCAGCTCGGATTTCGGTGTGAAGTCGCCGCGGAACTGCAGGTACACCAACACCAGAACCAGACCGCAGACCGACAGCAGGACCATGCCCTCCACATACAGCCACACGCGTCGGTCGGTACGCATCGCCGGGGTCGACATGGCATCACACCGTGAGGTCGAAGTTCGGGTCGACGCCGTAGAGGGCCAACTGGGCCAGCAGAACCACGACCACCACCGACACCAGGGAGAAACGCATCGAGCGCCCGACGGCCTGACCGACCCCGACCGGGCCGCCGCTGGCGGTATAGCCGTAGTAGCAATGGGTGATCATCACCACCACCGCCATGATGACGACCTCGAGCACCGACCAGCCCACGTCCTCGGGCCGCAGGAAGGTGCGGAAGTAGTGCTCGTAGGTGCCGTTCGACTGGCCGTAGAACACCGTCGTGACAATCTGCCCGGAGGTGAAGGCCATGTCGAGAGCCAGCGCGTACAACGGCACGATCACCACCAGACCGCCCAGGATCCGGGTCGAGACCAGAAACGAGATCGATTTGATGCCCATGACTTCCAGCGCGTCGATCTCCTCGCTGATCCGCATGGCACCCAACTGCGCGGTGGCACCGGCGCCGACCGTGGCGGCCAGCGCGACTCCGGAGATGATGGGCGCGGCGACACGTGTGTTGGCCAGTGCGGCAAAGAATCCGGTGAACGCCTCGACACCGATGTTGCCCAGCGACGCGAACCCCTGGATGGCGATCAGCGATCCGCCGGACAGCGTCACGAAGCCGATGATCGCGACCGTGCCACCCACGACGGCCATCGCGCCGGTTCCCATACCGATCTCGGCGATGAGCCGCAGCGTCTCGCGGTGATAGCGGCGCAGCGCCCACCCGATCTGCCAGAAGCTGATGCGGGTGAACCGCGCGAAAATCCCGATCCGCTCGAACCGGCGCGCCGTGCCGCCGCCGTAGCGCTCGATGGTGGCGGCGGTTCGCGGGAACCGGCCCCGTGCGATGACACCGGTGGACATCTCAGCGCCCCGTCCCGAACCGGATGCCGATCGTCGTCAGCACCACGTTGACCGCGAACAGGGCGATCACGCACAGGACCAGCGTCTCGTTGACCGCGATGCCGACGCCCTTGGGACCACCCTTGGTGGTCAGGCCGCGGTAGCAGCCCACCAGCCCGGCGATCGTTCCGAACGTGGCGGACTTGACCACCGAGATGACCACCTCGGGCAGGCCGGTCACCAGGGTGAGGGTGCCGACGTAGGCGCCTGCCGACACATGCTGGATGTAAACGCCGAAGATGAAACCGCCGACCAGGCCGATGGTGATCACCGCACCGTTGAGCAGGGTCGCGACGATGGTCGCGGCCACGACACGGGGCACCACCAGCCGGTGGATGGGGTCGATGCCGAGGACCTCCATCGCGTCGATCTCCTCGCGGATGGTGCGGGCGCCCAGGTCGGCGCAGATCGCCGTGGACCCGGCGCCGGCGATCACCAGCACAGTGGTCAGCGGCCCCAGTTGGGTGACCGCGCCCAGGGCCGCACCCGCGCCGGAGATGTCGGCGGCGCCGAACTCGGCCAGCAGGATGTTGAGCGTGAAGATGATGAGCACGGTCAGCGGAATCGCGACCGCGAGGGTAGGCAGCAGCGACACACTGGTGATGAACCAACCCTGCTCGATCGTCTCGCGCCACTGGAAGGGCCGCCGCAGCAGCGCTTTACCGGTGAGCACACAGGTCCGGAAGAACCCGCCGACGGCGTCAACCCCGGGCGCGATCTGGCCGCGCAGATAGGTGGTGATCACCGCAGTGGTGCTCACCGCCGCTTCCCCCGGCGCTCGAGTGCTTCCAGCAGTGCCGCATTCGCCGGTTCGAGGGCCTCGCGGGCGGCTCTCTTCGCTTCAGCCCCGTCGCCGGCACAGATCGCATCGGCCAGTTCCCGATAGACCTCCGTGCAGTTGCCTTCGGCGGTCATCCCCGGTGCGACGGCCGCGATCGCCGGCTCGTAGGCGGCGCGAAAAGCGTTGTACATCAACCGGAATACGATCGATCCGGCGCTGTCGACCACATGTTCCCAGAAGGAGAGCGCACGGCGTTGCCACTCGAGGGGGCCGGGCGCCGACTCCAGGGCGCGCAGCGCGTTCTCCAGCAACCCCGGCAGGTCGGGTCCGTGTCGTTCGGCCGCAAGCTCGGCGACTTTCGGGCCGTTGCGCAGCCGGGCCTCGAGGATGCTGCGGAAGACCGCGCTGTCGAGCTCACCGTTGCGAAACAGCAGACGCGGCAACAGATCCAGACCCGCGTGCCGCCGGAAGTCGCGGACCGTGGTGACGCCGCCCTGGCGCACGTCGACCAGGCCGGCTGCCGACAGCCGCTTGAGCGCCTCGCGGACGGCGGGCCGCGATACGCCGAGCACCTCGGCGAGCTGGCGCTCACTGGGCAGGGCCGCACCGGGCTGCATCTCCCCACTCAGCACGTCGGCGGCGATCTGCTCGAAGACCTCTTCGGGCACCGATCGGCGAACCACGGGTTGCAGCGCCATGCGGCAAGTGTGGCGGCCAAGTGGCCAGACGTCAAGTGGTCAGACCACTGTTGTGTCCTTCCCCGGCCGGCCGTTGTGCGGCGCGGGTCAGGTTGACGCCGGGCCGCCGCGCGTGCGGCGCCGATCCGAAGGACCTCAGGGGACACTGGGAGCATGCGAGTCGACGGGTGCGACATCGGCGTTTCCGGCAGCTTGCTGCAACCGCTGATCCGGCGTACCAACGACATCCTGCGACTGGTTCTGGCGGCCCTGTTCCTTGCCACCGTGATCACCAGTTCGCTGATCACCCGGCCCGACTGGGTCTCGCTGGAGAGATCTGTCTCGCAGATCGTCGGTGTGTTGTCGCCTGCGCAGTCCGACGCGGTTTACCTGGTGTACGGGTTGGCGATCGTGGCGCTGCCGTTCGTGATCCTGATGGGCCTGATCGTCTCGCGGCAGTGGAAGCTGCTGGGCGCCTATGCGGGCGCCGGGATGGCCTCCGTCGTCCTGTTGACGCTCAGTAGCAACCACATCGCGGCACCCCGCTGGCACTTCGAGTTGTCCGACCGGCTCACCACGGTGCCCGCCCAGTTCCTCGACGACCCCCGGTGGATCGCGATGCTGGCGGCCGTCCTTACCGTGTCGGGCCCCTGGCTGCCGGCGCGCTGGCGGCACTGGTGGTGGGCGCTGCTGCTCGCCTTCGTGCCGATCCACCTGGTCATCAGTGCCATCGTGCCGGCCCGCTCACTGCTGGGGCTGGCAGTGGGATGGCTGGTCGGTGCGCTGGTGGTCCTGGTTGTCGGCACGCCGGCCCTCGAGGTGCCGCTGGACGGCGCAGTCCGGGCGATGGCCGGCCGCGGGTTCTTCGTGTCGCAGCTGACCGTGGTCCGGCCGGCCGGCGCGGGGCCGCTGGTGCTGCGGGCCGCGTCGTCCGATCCCGACTCGGCGGTGGCAGCCTCGGCGGTGATGGAGTTGTACGGGCCCCATCAACGCAGCGGGGGGGCACTACGCCAGATCTGGCGAAAGGTGCGCCTGCGCGACGACGAGACCGCCCCCCTGGTGGCCTCGATGCGCCGCGCCGTGGAGCATCGCGCGCTGATGGCCATCGCCATCGGCGATGCGGGGCTCGCCAACACCTCCACGATCGCCGTGACGCCGTTGGCGCGGGGATGGATGCTGCACGCCCACACTCCGGTTCGCGGCGGGCCGCTCGACGAGTATGCCCACGAGGTCCCCGTCGCCCGGGTGTGGGAGGCGCTGCGCACGCTGCACGGCCACCAGATATCCCACGGGGACCTGCGTGGCCACGAGATCACCGCCGACGACGGCGCGGTGCTGTTCGGCGGCTTCGGCGTCGCCGAATTCGGTGCCACCGACGCCCAGTTCCAGTCCGACCTCGCCCAACTGCTCGTGACGACGACGGGACTGTACGGCGCGGGGCCCGCGGTCGGCGCGGCGATCGACGCGTTCGGCAAGGACGCCGTCCTGACTGCCTCGCGCCGGCTCACGAAAATCGCTGTGCCCACAAGGCTCCGGAAGTCGCTGCCGAACTC
>NZ_JBYCLC010000337.1:0-5249 GCF_057473685.1 Mycobacterium sp. TH-M116
GCGGCGAAGTCGGGGACTTCTCGCATGCAAACGGCGGCGATGGGGTTCTAATGGATCGATGGAATTGATGATGCCCACCGACGCGGTCTTCCTGCTGGGCGAATCGCGTGAGCACCCCATGCACGTCGGTGGCCTGCAACTGTACGAGCCGCCGCCGGACGCCGGCCCCGGCTACGTGCGGGATTTCTACGACCGTCTGGTCGCCCAGCGCGAGGTGCAGACCACCTTTCGCAAGCGCCCGGCGACGCTCTGGGGCGGGATCGGGAATCTGGGCTGGGCCGACGACAGGGACCTCGACCTCGACTACCACGTGCGCCGCTCGGCGTTGCCGTCGCCCGGGCGGGTCCGTGAGCTGCTCGAGCTGACCTCGCGCTGGCACAGCAGCCTGCTCGACCGGCACCGCCCGCTGTGGGAGATGCACGTCGTGGAGGGCCTCAAAGACGGCCGATTCGCCGTCTACACGAAGATGCACCATGCGCTGATCGATGGTGTCTCGTCGCTGAAGCTGATGCAACGCACGTTGTCGGACGATCGCGACGACCGAGAGATCCGGGCACCCTGGAGCCTGCCGAAGAGCCGGCGCGAATCCGGCCCCGGATCCTCGCTGCGCTCCCTGGCGCATACCGCGGGATCCGTTGCGGGCCTTGTTCCGTCGACGTTCTCCTTGGCCCGTGCGGCGATGCTCGAGCAGCAGCTGACACTGCCGTTCGGGGCGCCGCGCACCATGCTGAACGTCAAGATCGGCGGTGCCCGCCGGTGCGCCGCGCAGTCCTGGGAGCTGGACCGGATCAAAGCCGTCAAGAATGCCGCGGGGGCGACCGTCAACGACGTCGTGCTGGCGATGTGCTCGGGCGCGTTGCGCTACTACCTGCTCGAGCGGAACGCGCTGCCGGACGTGCCGCTGCTGGCGATGGTGCCGGTGAGCCTGCGCCGCGCGGACGAGGCGGACGCGGGTGGCAACCTGGTCGGGGCCATCCTGTGCAACCTCGCCACCGACACCGACGACCCAGGCCGGCGGCTGCGCACCGTCAGCGAATCGATGCACAACAACAAGAAGGTGTTCTCGCAGTTGCCGCGCCTGCAGGCGCTGGCGTTGTCGGCGGCGAACGTGGCGGCGCTGGGCATGTCCGTGGTCCCGGGGTGGGTGTCCTCGACGCCCCCGCCGTTCAACATCGTCATCTCGAACGTGCCCGGGCCGAACCGGCCGATGTATTACGGGGGTGCCCGGCTCGACGGCAACTACCCGATGTCGATCGTGCTGGACGGGCAGGCGCTCAACATCACCGTGGTGAACAACGCCGACATGATCGACTTCGGTCTGGTGGGCTGCCGACGCAGCGTGCCGCACCTGCAGCGGCTGCTCACGCACCTGGAGTCGTCGCTCAAAGACCTGGAACGCGCTGTCGGCGCCTGAGGATCGTGCCCAAGCTCAGTGCCGGGGCTGCCAGCTGTTGCGTGTTGAGTGGTCGGTAGTTGTCGGTGGTGTGCTGTAGGAACAGAAGCATGAATCTCGCGGTGTGGGCGGTGCGAAACGGTGTGGTGCGGGTCATCGCGTATCGCTGGTTTCGTGCCGGGCTGTTGCCGGTCCCGGTGCAACGAGTAGGTCGGCTCATTGTGGTGAACGATGCGGCGGGGGAGACGGCCCCGCGTGGACGGACGGCGGTGTATGCGCGTGTGTCGTCAGCGGAGCAGAAATCCGATCTGGATCGTCAGGTGGCGTGGGTGACCGCGTGGGCCACGGCCGAACAGATCCCGGTCGACAAGGTGGTGACCGAGGTTGGTTCCGCCCTCAACGGGCATCGCCGAAAGTTTCTTGCTCTGTTGCGCGATCCGGCGGTGACGCGGGTCGTGGTGGAGCATCGGGATCGGTTCTGCCGGTTCGGCTCCGAGTATGTCGAAGCCGCACTCGCCGCCCAGTGCGGCGAGCTGGTCGTGGTCGACTCGGCCGAGGTAGACGATGACCTGGTGCGGGATATGACAGAGATTCTGACCTCGATGTGCGCGAGTCTCTACGGTAAACGCGCTGCGGCTAACCGGGCCAAGCGTGCCGTTGTCGCCGCGGCGGCCGATGACGAGGCGGCCTGAGATGCCACGTTTCGAGGTGCCCGACGGGTGGTGTGTGCAGGCGTTTCGGTTCACGCTGGACCCGACCGAGGACCAAGCCCGCGCGTTGGCGCGCCATTTCGGCGCCCGACGCAAGGCGTTCAACTGGACGGTGGCCACCTTGAAAGCCGACATCGAAGCGTGGCACGCAACCGGGATCGCGACCGCAAAACCGTCGCTGCCGGTGCTGCGCAAACGCTGGAACACCGTCAAAGACGACGTGTGCGTCAACGCCGGAACCGGGGCTGTGTGGTGGCCGGAATGCTCGAAAGAAGCCTACGCCGACGGCATCGACGGCGCGGTTGATGCGTACTGGAACTGGCAGACCTCGCGGGCGGGCACGCGGGCCGGCAAGGGTGTCGGCTTCCCTCGGTTCAAGAAGGAGGGCCGCGACGCCGATCGGGTTTCGTTTTCGACCGGAGCGATACGGGTCGAGCCCGATCGCCGACACCTGACGCTGCCGGTGATCGGCGCTGTAAGGACACATGAGAACACCCGCCGCGTCGAGCGGCTTATCGCCAAAGGCCGGGCGCGGGTGTTGGCGATCACGGTGCGGCGCAACGGCGCCCGTCTGGATGCGAGTGTGCGCGTGCTTGTCCAACGACCCCAACAACCCCGTGTGGCCCTTCCTGATTCACGGGTGGGTGTCGACGTGGGTGTGCGTCGTCTGGCCACCGTCGCAGACGCTGCCGGCGCCGTGCTTGAACGAGTGCCGAATCCTCGCCCGCTTGACGCTGCTCTGCGCGAGTTGCGGCATGTTTGCCGTGCCCGATCGCGTTGCGTGAAAGGCTCACGGCGTTACCGTGAGCGCAGCACCGAGATGTCCCGGCTGCACCGCCGGGTCAACGATGTCCGCACCCACCACCTGCACGTCCTGACGACAAGGTTGGCTAAAACCCACGGCCGCATCGTTGTCGAAGGTTTGGACGCGGCCGGGATGCTGCGGCAAAAAGGGCTACCGGGGGCGCGTGCTCGCCGGCGCGACCTGTCCGACGCCGCCCTGGGCACACCGCGGCGCCACCTGTCGTATAAGACAGGCTGGTACGGGTCGGCGCTGGTGGTCGCCGACCGTTGGTTCCCGTCGAGCAAAACCTGCCATGCCTGCCGGCATGTTCACGACATCGGCTGGGACGAACACTGGCAATGCGACGTCTGCTCGGCACGTCACCAGCGTGACGACAACGCCGCCATCACCCTCGCACGCTACGAGGACAGCGACACCGCGTCGGGTAGCGTCGTCGGCCCAGTTGGGGCCGCCGTCAAGCGTGGAGCCGACCGTAAGACCCGGCCCAGCCGGGCAGGTGGCTGTGAAGCGCGGAAGGGACGCAGCCACAAGGCTGCCGAACAACCCCGAGACGGGGTGCAAGTCGCGTGACCACTAAAGATCACTCACTTGCAACGGTGTTGCTGTACCGCGTACGCGACGGCGTCGTCGAGGTTTCTCCTCGCCCATCCCGGCGGTCCGTTCTGGGCGCGCAAGGACGAGGGCAGCGGGTCGTTCTGGATCGATTGCTCGCACTGCCGGAGTTGGTCGGGCTGGGAGAAGGGACGTGAGCCGCGCCGGTATGTTCGCAGCTATGGAGACCCTGCGGACACCCGACGACCGGTTCGACGACGTACCTGACTTTCCTTACGCCCCACGCTATGGCGAGGTTTCGGACAGTGAGGGCGGCAGCTTGCGGATCGCCTGGGTGGAAGACGGCCCGCAGGAGGCCGACCCGATTCTGATGCTGCACGGCGAACCGACGTGGTCGTATCTGTACCGCAAGATGATCCCGATCCTGGTCGAGGCCGGGCATCGCGTCGTCTGCCCCGACCTGGTCGGGTTCGGACGGTCGGACAAGCCGACCCGCCGTGAGGATCACACCTACGCGCGACACGTGGAATGGATGCGCGCGCTGGCCTTCGACGTTCTCGACCTGCGCAACGTGACCCTGGTCTGTCAGGACTGGGGCGGGCTGATCGGGCTGCGGCTGGCCGCCGAGCACCCCGAGCGGTTCGCCCGGCTGGTCGTCGCCAACACGGGGCTACCCAACGGAGAGCACCCCATGGCCAAGATCTGGTGGCAGTTCCGCGAGGCAATACAGACGATGCCGAACCTGATCATCAGCCGTTTCGTGCAGGGCGCGTCCCAGCAGCAGCTGAGCGAGGAGGTGCTCGCCGGTTACGACGCGCCCTTCCCCGGCGACGAGTACTGCGCCGGGCCGCGCGCCATGCCGGGCCTGGTGCCGACCACACCGGACGATCCCGCGGCGGCGGCCAACACGGCGGCGTGGTCGAAGCTGGCGGTGAGCCCGACGCCGATGCTCGTCGCGTTCAGCGACGCCGACCCGATCACCGGGCCGATGGGCGAGGTGTTCCGGCGCGGGATGCGAGGCGCGCAGGGCATCGAGCACCCCGTCATCCGCGGCGCCGGGCACTTCCTGCAGGAGGACGCCGGCGAGGAGCTCGCCCGCCACATCGTGGAGTTCCTGCGGCGGTGAGCGCGCGGAGATGACGAGCGGGTCCGAGTCTCAGGGCGCGGCTACCTGCGCGACCTGATCGGGTGGCGGCGTTCCCGCCCCGGCGACGACCTGCTGTCGGGCCTGATCGCGGTGGAGGAGTCCGGCGACCAGCTGACCGAGGACGAGATCATTGCGACCTGTGTGCTCCTGCTGGTCGCCGGTCACGAGACGACGGTGAACCTGATCGGCAACGCGATCCTGGCGATGCTGAGCGACCCGCGCCAATGGGCGCCGCCGCCAATGGCCGCTGACGCCGCCGGTTGGCGGCGCCGCGGTGATCGAGGAGACCCTGCGCTACGACCCGCCGGTACAGATGATCGGTCGAATCGCCTTGTCCGACATGGTCGTCGATGGAATCGAGGTTCCCGCGAGCGACGTGCTGGTGCTATTGGTGCTATTGGTGGTGGTGGTGGTGGTGGTGGTGGTGGTGGTGGTGGTGGTGGCGGTGGTGGTGGCGGTGGCCGCCGCGATCCCGCCGCGATCCCACCGCGATCCCACCGCTATCCCACCGAGTTCGACCGCCCCGACATAGTCGATCAGGACAGAATAGTGTTGCGCTACTTGGTGTTTGGGCGCGGCGCGCACTACTGCCTGAGGGCGCCGCTGGTGGCGTCGAGCCTGCGCTCAGCGCTGCCTTCTTCG
>NZ_JBYCLC010000338.1:0-15222 GCF_057473685.1 Mycobacterium sp. TH-M116
GAGGTCGCCCCGACGGGGGCGCTCCTCGGACACACCAAGTCGGCGCCCGGGTCGCTACCGCGGCGCGTGCGACGGGCGCTCACGACTGCGCCTCGCCCTCCACGAGCAGCTCGCCGCAGGCGAAGCAATGCACGCGACCGCAGTCGCAGCGATCGCGTTGCACGTCGGTGGGGCTGTCGCAGATCGGGCACTCTGTCGGAAAGTCAGTGGTCATGCGGGTTTTTCCTTTCGGGTGATGGTTTGGGCACTTCTCCGGCGATGACGCCGCCGGGTCGGTGGCGGCCGCGCAGCCGGGCGGTCCATGCGGTACAGGCGTCCAAGGCCGGGCAGGCGTGGCAGAGCTGCACCGCTTGCTGGTGTCGTACGGCGGCGTCCTCGGCGTCCTCGTCACCGCGCCGGTCGTCGAACAGGTCAAATCGGCCCCTGCATCCGGCGTCGGAGAGTTTCGGAGCGCCGGCCAACATGCTGGCCATCAAGCGGATCGCGCCTTCGGGGTCGAACCGCGCCGCGGTCACTGTGACCCCTCAGTCCGCTGCGCGGCGGCGATCTGGGACTCGAAGCGGGTGCCGGCTGTGCGGGCGCTGCGGCGGGAGCGAGTCATCGTGCGCCCCGTCGTTGCATCGCCCGCCAGGTCGGGCAGGTTTCATCGTGGCGGACCTCGATGCGCCATATCCCGAACCGGTCTTGTACGGGACGGGTTGTCCCGCTGAGGCAGTCCGGGCAGCGGTAGGCGGCGGCGAACGCCCGAATGCTGGCCGGGGCTTCGCGGGTGTGGCGTCGGCGGTTAGCGCGATTCACTGTTTCGCCGTCCCGTTGAAAAGTGTGTCCGAAGTGTCCGTTGTGTCCGAAAGCCCAGATTCGGACAGTTCGGACACTTCGGACACGGTTCTGTACAGACCTCTTCCGGCACGCTCGATGAGGCCGTCGTCGGCGAGTCTTCGCAGGTAGCGCCCGACCGTGTCGTTGTCGAGACCGATTTTTTCGGAAACTTCGGCCGGTGAGATGGCGTTCGGACTGGCTGCGACGATCGCAGCAGTTATCTCTATGCTCCTGTCCGAACGAGTGTCCGAAAGGCGGCGGCGTTCGGCGGATTGAGAGGCCGCGGTTAGGTCCGCGCCATCGAGATACCAGAGCCCGTTGTCGGTGACGAGCGCGTACTCGGCCTCGGCGACGTCGCGGCCTGTCACCGACAACACTGCCTGATCACTGTGGCGTTTGCGGGACAGCACCAACACGAAGTCGGCCGAGCCGGCGATACCTTGGCTGCCCGACACGGAGTCCACGAAGTCCGACGATTCCGCTTTCCGGCTGTGATGCACAGCAAGCAAAGTCGCGCCAGGCACGCTGTCGATCACGTTCTTCAACTGGGTGCCGATCGCGTAATCCCACGCGTACAGGTCGGCGCCAGGCGGGCGCGGCGGTCGCGCCTTGCCCAGCGTGTCCAAGATGATCAGCGGCTTCTGCGAGCCGTACCGCTTCAAAAACTCCGAGATGACCGGTATAACCTCGGCGGGCTTGGCTTTCGTGACGAAGTGGATGTTCGCGGGTAGGGATTGGCCACACATCAGGCGCCGCGACCGCGACTGCAGCCGCCGCTGACCGTCTTCCAGTGCGAGGTACAAAACTGGGCGCTGGTTGACCCTGATGCGCCCGAGTGCTAAACCTCCTGTCGCGCAGCCCAAGCCGATGCCGCAGACGAACCAGCTTTTCCCGGCCTTCGGCGGTGACACGAGCAGCCCGAAGCCTTCCGGGAGGATGCCCGGGACTGCGTACTCCAGCGCCGGGAAGTGCTGGGTGTCCAGCCACGCCCCGTTGAACATCTCGCGGAGTGGGTCTGTGACGTCCTCCTCGGCATGCATCTCGCGGACCTCGTCGGATCGATCGGTGTACGTCATCGGGCCGCCCCCGCATCCTCATTTATCGCCCGGACGAGACGCTCAAGGGTGTCGAGGCAGTGTTCGGGCTGGATTTGGCAGCCGATTTCTTCACGGTGCCGCGCGAAACGGTCATCGTCGAGTAGCTTGGTCAACCGCTTATGGATCCGCGAGAGATCAAGCCCGATAGAAGTCGCCTCATCAGTGATCGATTTGCGCCGTGGCTTCGAGGGTTTCTGCTGCGGCAGTTTTGGTTCGTAGGTTTTACCATCCATGCCGATAACCGACGTGGGTTTGGATTCAGAGCGCCGCGCCCGGTCTAGTGCCTCCGCTACCCGGTCCGTTTGCCCAGGAGTCGATTCGGTGGGCGCACCCGGAGTGTTCATGTAGTTCTCGGGTAGCGGCGGCAACTGCTGCTCGGCGACGATCAACTCCTCGGCCAGCGCGTCCTCGTCAGGTTCAGGTGTCCGGATTCCGGACAGTTCCCGAGTGACGTTGTTGACCGTCTCCTTGTTCAACCCCGTCGCCGATGCGATAGCCCGGATACTCAGCCCTGATTCCCGTAGTGATGCAACGACTTCGGCGCGTTCCTCACGCGGCAGGCGCAACCGGGTGGTGCCGAACTCGCGGGTGCAGTAGTCATCCCAGGACGAGTAGCCCAGCGCCAACCAGGCACGCTGCTCGTACGCCTGCTTCACCAGTTCCCACACGGCCTCGACGCCGACCTTGATCCGGTCCGTCAGCGCGCGGGCCTCGGTCGAGTCGATCGCGATGGCCAAATCGCCGCTCATGCCACCAGCTCCCAGCGCTTCGCGATGACCTGTGCGGTTCGTCGGCTCTCGCCGCCGGACTGCCACATCTGCTGCATCGCCGCCCGATTCGCTGCAGGCATCAGGCCATGGCTGAGCAAGTGACGCGCGGCGTCCTCGTAACCACGGGCGCGGTCATCATCACAGCGGTGCCGATCGACGTCGGGGTCGCGGACGCACGAACACCGACTGATCGGTGCCATTCGCCGGGACGCCCCAAACCTCCGGGCATTACCGGCGACCACGCCATACGCGGGCCGAGCGCCGATATCAGCTAGGCTGTGGCTGTCTGGGCTGCTGCTGCTATCTAGACGTTGGTTCGGGTCGTCCTGGTGGTGCGGGGCGCCCCGTTCCCTTTCGGGCGCCCCTAGGCGGCCAGTCACACTGCACCGCCGAACGGCTTCATGGCGGCGTCGACTTCGTTGAGGTCGAGGCGGATGACCCGGCGACCGTTCCGGTAACCACGTAGCCGGCCGTCAGCGATCATCGCCCGAACAGACCGCTCTGTGAGGTCGAGATGGTCAGCGGCTTGTTGGATGGTAATCCACTCGCGCGCAACAGAATTTGCTGCTGTAGGCATGGAAGCACTCCATTATCAAGGAGATAACTTCCGGTTGCCTAAGCCGGGCCCGGCTCTAACGAGTCGGTTTCGCGCACCGCGAGGTCTCAAAGCAGAAGTTACACCGCGGTTCCGGTTGTAAGCAAGATTTTCCGTTTCGCGGCGTGGCGAGTAGCCCCAAGTTCGGCGCGCAGGGACTGCGGGTCTAGTTCGATCCATCCATGCTCGGGACACAGCGCATCCCCCAGACCCAGGGGCAACACGTCGGGGGGCTCACGGTAACGGCGGGTGATGTGGCGTCCGTCCGAGAGGGTGCGCAGCGTATCGGCGTCGATCCGGGCCTGTCGCTCCCGTAGGTATTCGATCAGGCTGCGGCCTGCCAGGTCGGTCGGTGCTTCACCACCCGCGGCGTCGAGCTGGTCGGCCACCGCGCCCGGCGACCAGCCACGAAAGTCAACAGGTTGGTTGTCGCCGTAGACGCGCTGCAGCACGGCCACCGCTAGATCGGGATCGTCGGCGTCGGAGACGATTTCACCTAGCAGTGTGTGGCAGTCGGCGCATCGCAGGATCAATGTCGCCGTGATCTTCATCCCGTGCATCAGCCACCATTCGCGCAGTTTCGGGCTCAGGTAGCCGAGCGGGTCGGCATCTGTTGTTCCCTGATTACTCGGTGGAGAACCGATTTCATTGCGGATGCGGGCCATGATTTCGCGGTGGATGGCTTCAAGTTCGTCGTCACTCAATGCGCGCTCCCAGCTCCCTGATTTTCGGCGAGTTTGGACAGTAGTGCCGCGATTGCCCGGTCGCGCCCCTTGGCCGCGTGCTGATATCTCAGGGCCGCTCCTGCAGTCGAATGTCCAAGGCGCGCCATAAGTTCCGCGAGGGTCGCCCCGGTGGAGGCGGCTAAGACGGCGCCGGAATGTCGGAGGTCGTGCACGCGTAGATCGGGTCGGCCAGCGGCTTCGCGAGCTTTGTAAAACATGCGGTACAGCGCTGAGGGTGCAAGGTGCCGATCCGGGTCGTTGACCGAGGGAAATAATATCGACTCGCGCCCGGGTCGGACGTGGTTCTGCAGGTGGTCCTCGATGACCGGCACGAGGTGCGGCGGAATGGCGATGTCTCGCACTCCGGCATCGCTTTTCGGTGTCGTCACCCGGAATTCGTCATCGACGCGGACGACCGCTCGCCGCACCCGGACAACCTCATCGTGTAAGTCGATATCTTTGCGCCGCAGCTCGGTTAGCTCGCCGTAGCGCATTGCCAGCCACGCGGCCATCAGTACGAACGCTTGATAGGGGTCGGGCATGGCCTTGGTGATGATTTCGAGTTCGTCGAGCGTGGCGGGCCGGATCTTGTGAACGCGGCGGGCACTCGATGCGCCCGCAATCCGGCACGGGTTGGAGTCAATCAAGTCGTCGGCGAGCGCGGTCTGCATGATCGCTCTCAGCAGGCTGTACGCGTGGGCCCGCATCGTCGGGGTGCCGACCGCGGTCGTCGCGTACCAGCGCCGAACGGCAGCCGGTGTGATCTCGCGCAGCTCGGTACCCTCGAAGGTGCCCAGGATGTGATTGTCGAGCAGCTTCCGATAATGCGCGCGCGTCCGATCCTTGATCCCGCGTTGCTTCATCCAGCCTTCGGCGTATTCGCCGAAGGGCGCGCTGGGTCGTTCCTCTTGCCCGCTTGCCGGTGACCAGAGTTCGCGGTCGATCTCGCGGCGTCGGTCGGTCAGCCATGCTTCGGCGTCGATCTTCGCGTCGAATGTCTTCGGCGCTATGTAGACGTTGCCGTCCGGGCCGGTATAAGAGGCCTGCCAGCGACCCGAGCTGAACTGACGGATGCGGCCGAACTTGCGGCGGTTGCGCTTCTGGGTCGCTCCGCGCTGCGTCACTGTCGTCTCCTTGTCCGCGCAATAAATGCGCAATAAGAGACTACACCAAACGTTCCTTGCTTCCGCTTGGTTCTTGCGTTACTGTCGGTCGTGTCGCCTGGTCAGAGGCTTTCTGTGCAGGTCAGACAGTCACTCACCGGCCCACTAGTGAAACTGGTTCAATCCCAGTATCGCGCACCACGTCTACCTGCGTAAACACCCATTTTTGAGCTCCGTGTCGGCCAAACCTGACCTGAGATTCACGAACCTGCGGCCCTCGGCAGCTGTAGGTAACCTTTGCTACGCACGAAAAACTACCTTCAGCGGTGAATCCCTGGTGCAGACTGCATATTGGATCGAGGGTAACGATATCGAGGGTAACGATGACGACCTTCAACGACGACAGCGCCGACCAACCAACCACGGTAGCCGCGGGTGACGACGGTGACGCGACGACGCGAGTGCCGCCGCCTACCGAGGCCGCGGCCAATCTGGCGTGGTCGTCGGAGGACGAGACCGTGGAAATTCACCGCCAGTCGTGGGGTTTGACCTGGGGTCACGTTGGTGTGCTGCTGGCCTGTGCCAGCGTGGTCGCGCTGGCGGTCGGGTTCGGCGGTTGGGCGTTGATGCGCACGCATGACAAGGCCGCGGCACCATATCCGGTTACGAGCACTCCGACATCGTGGGCCGCGCCGCCACCTCCAGCCCGGATGCCGACTACCACGGCGACACCGGCGCCTAAGTCGCCTGCCGCGGCAACTGCGCAGCCAAGCATCGAAAGTCTGCCAGGAACCAATAGGCTTGGCTGGATCGCCTACCCCGGTGCACGCTGCGACCCGGGAACTCAACCAGCAGTCATGGCCCGAACCACGCAGTCGTTACTGGTGGTCTGCGAAATCCAACCCGGCGACTTCTACTACCGCGGCGTCCGCCTCAGCGACGGCGCCAGCATCGAACTCCCAAACGCAGTGCACTCCTCCGTAGGCTTCGACGTCACCAACCCGGCCGACGGCACCCGCTACCGAATCAGGCCGACGACCCTCACCATCGCACCGCCCGACGCACCAGCGTCTTCGGAGGCGATGCTCCAGTACGCCAGCACGGCGCTGCCCTGATGACGTCCTTGTCGCGCAACGCATCCGGGTCGAAGCAGCTGCCGATCGCCTCCAGCCAGTCAGTCCGCGCGACGGACGCGCCAAACCCCACTAGGACTTCATCCCGCGTTCGAAGTGCTCCTCCGTGAGCTGGCGGGCCCTCGCCTCAGTCAGCAGTTCGCCTTGAAACATGAAGACTTCTTCGTCGAGGTCGATGTCGGATATCTCTGTGCCTGCCAACGTCTTCGGGAACTTCTCCTCTGCCAAGCCCGCCGTCATTCAGCATCGGCCGAGCAGGTGCCAGCAAAAGGCCCGGGGGACGGTTCGCAGGCCACCCCGCAACGAAACCGACGGTCAATACAGGGAAACCAACCGCAACAACGGAAACGGGCAGAGAAAACCGCCGGGCACGACCACCATACCGGCGCCCACCGACAACCAGTTGCCCCAAACTGATTCACAAGCCCGCCGACCTAGCCTCGCGCTTTCACGGTGATGGGTTCTGACTGCGTGCCGTTGACGAAGAATGGTGCTCTGAGCTGGAAAGATTCGACTTGCTGAAGGAGGAATCGGACCAGTTCAAGGAGCACCAATCTGGTGAGGAAGTCTACGTCGTGCTACCCGGGATTGGCTGTCGAGGCCACGGGATCTGGTGTCGTGTCGCAGGCGGGGGCGGTCGCGTTGGCACGCACCGCGCAGGCCACCGGGCTGATGAGCGCGCTGTCGGCGGCGTTGATGCCGTGGCGCAAACCGCTGGCCAGCCACGATCCCGGCAAGATCGTCTGCGACCTGGCGATCACTCTGGCCATCGGTGGAGACTGTTTAGCTGATATCGCGATGCTGCGCAGCGAGCCGGGCGTGTTCGGGTTGGTGGCTTCTGATCCGACGGTGTCGCGGCTGATCACCACGCTGGCTGCCGATGCAACCGCAGCGTTGCAAGCGATGGCCGCGGCCCGTGCATGGGCTCGTTCGGCGGCGTGGACGGCTGCCGGGAATCGAGCACCTGACCATGGTGTTGATGCCGATCGCCCGCTGATCGTCGATCTGGACGCGACCCTGGTGACCGCGCATTCGGACAAGGAATCGGCTGCCCCAACCTATAAGCGGGGCTTCGGGTTTCACCCGATGTGCGCGTTCGTCGATCACGGACCGGGCGGTACCGGGGAACCGTTGGCGATCCTGTTGCGGCCCGGCAACGCCGGTGCGAACACCGCCGCTGACCACGTCACGGTGGTCAAAGACGCCTTGGCGCAGTTGCCCATGGATACCGGCTATCGGGTGGGGCGCAAGGTGCTCGTGCGTGCTGATGCCGGCGGGGCCACCCACGACTTCCTCAACTACCTCACCAAGCGCCGCCTGTCCTACTCGATCGGGTTCGGCCTGACCGAGACCATCGCCACTGCGATCGAAAAGATCCCCGATCAGGCCTGGACCCCGGCGTATGACAGCGACGGTGGAATCCGTGAGGGCGCCTGGGTCGCCGAGGCCACCGGGTTGGTCGATCTGTCGGGCTGGCCGCCCGGGATGCGGCTGATCGTGCGCCGCGAACGCCCCCATCCGGGTGCGCAGTTGCGGTTCACCGATCACGACGGACTGCGCCTGACCGCGTTCGTCACCAACAGCGCCCGCGGCCAGCTACCCGAGTTGGAGCTGCGGCATCGCCGCCGTGCCCGCTGCGAAGACCGCATCCGCACCGCTAAAGACACCGGCCTGGCCAACCTGCCCCTGCACGGCTTCGACCAGAATCGGATCTGGTGCGCCCTCGTCCAACTTGCCTGCGAGCTGACCGCCTGGCTGCAGATGCTAGCCCTGCACGAGCATCCCGCCCGCCGCTGGGAGCCCAAACGCCTACGGCTGCGCCTGTTTTCGATCGCCGCCCGCATCACCTGTCATGCCCGCCGAGTCCGCCTGCGACTGGCTGCCCACGCCCCCTGGACACACCTGCTCACCGACACATTGAACAAACTCAATGCGCTGCCGGCACCGACCTGACCGCCGGCACACCCGCCCCTACCAGACGAAAGGCATCAACCCGGGAACCAAAGGACCCGGCACCACCCGATGACATCGGGCGACCCGACACGAGCCGACCCTGAAAACCACAAATCCGAGACTGCTCAGGCCAGCACGCCAGCCGCGCGAAAGATCGAGGCTAGCCATGGGTCTGCTGCATGGTCAGGTGACAGTTTCACCTATTCATGCAGCAGACCCCATGCAACAAGATGATGCTTATGTGCTCGGAAGGCCACCAAGAGGATTGGGCGGCTTTATCGTTGGCGTGGGTGTATTACCGCACCCTCCAGGGGGCGCAAGTTGCAGAAGTAATCCAGTTCGTTTAGCGACGCATTGTATTCCTGGGCCAACCATGCCAGGTCTAGGCTCGGTGATCGTTACCCAAGGAAGAACGTAGTGCCAGTAGGATCCATCCTGGTAGGGCAAACCGTCGCAATAGCCCAAAGTCAGAGAGCTAGGCCCGCTGCCCGGACAGTAGTCATGGTGTGGATCTGGGATGTACGGGTCGGGATCGGCATGCGCGACTGCTGTCGGTGCGAATGCCAACATCGCGGACGCTATGCACACAACGAATGTCTTCATGTTTCAGAAGCCCTCAAGGGGCACCGAAAAGTCACAGCCCAGGTTCAAAATTGTCACCGAGTTCCATACATTGGGGACAATAGTAGTCTGCGGAAGCGTTGAGAAAAGCGTGTGCTGGCCAGACCTCGGCATGCAAGGTGCTCTCGACCTCGGCATACGCCTGCTGCTTAGCCTCGAACCAATTATGCGACGAAGCAATATCGCACACTGTGTGCGCCTCTGCGATTAATTGCGCCGAATCACCTGTAATTCCTTGCCCCGCGATAGCGCTAAGAAATCTGTCGTCGTTAGGATCGGCATATGCGACGGCTGCGGGCGTGATTGCTAGTGGCGAGGCGCATATGCACAGCGCGGTCGCTGAACGCATTAGGCCATTCCTCCATCTGAAACTCGCCACCTACCGGGTGGCCGCAAGCTATCACCTGCTACTGGGTGAACCCTGGCATTGCGCTGGCAGCTGCTCGCCCGACCCTCGGGCGCACGGCACCGGGGTGCCGCCAAGTGAAGGTGGCGGCGGGAGGGACCAACACGAGCATCGCAGCCGTAAACCACAACCGAAGAGAGGTCCAGCATCTCGACAGCCAATCAGGCGTCTAGCCCTCACCTTAATCCAAGTATCGCGCAACATGCCTGAACTGCATTAACACCCGTTTCAGGCCCCTGCGCGGGCCGAACATGACCTGAGATTCACCCGCTAACGGCCCTTGGCGCGCGCCGGCGGGCCGCCCGGTAACACCGTCGACGAACGACCGGCCATCGTGGACGAAGCACCGTGGTTGGCCGGTCAAGGCGAGTAGCGTCAGCAACCAGGCTTGGGGAAGGCAGGGTGATGTTGCGGGTGGCGAGACGCAGCTTCGCTACATAAGCGTTCCGGCGCTGATCGCCGAAGCCGGTGGCGATCCGTGGGCAATCAACAACAGCCTGCAGGCGGGGAGCCCTGCGCAGGTCTCGGATCTCGCAGCGGCGTTTCACAATGCGGGCCGCAGCAGCGCCGAGGCCGACCACTCCTTCGACATGGCCCGTCGCCGCTTCGACGCCGCCTGGAACCACCAGAATGGCGATCACCCGATCAACGATTCCGCCGAGGTAAAACGGGTGACCGAATCGCTGGGTGCACAGTCGGCGCAACTGCCGAAGATCGCCGCCGATCTCGAAGGCATCGCCGCGTCGCTGGCCGAGGCGAAAAAAAGCGCCGCCGGCCAGATCGCGACGCTTGAAGCCCAGCTGGTGCAGCTTGACGACTTGATCGGCCAGGCGCTGCAACTCGAGCACGACCCCAATCTCAGCGCAGCCGACAGAGATGCTCTGAACGCGTTGATCGCCAATTGCGAAGAGGATGCCATCGCCGACACCAAAGCGGCCGTGGCCCAGATCGAGTCGGTCCGCACCGGATACTCGAACTGCTTACAGACATCACTGACCACGCTGCGCACCGATGGATAGGATCCCACGGCGCTCGACGCCGTCGATGCGCAGGAGAAACCGAGCGGATTCACATTCCCGCGCCGAACACCAAACCTGAGGACGTCAAACAATGGTGGGACTCCCTGAGCCGGCAACAACGCGATCAGCTGATCGCTCAGCACCCGTCAGAACTGGGCAACCTCAACGGCATTGACACAGACGCCCGCGACACGATCAACCAGGCCGTGATGGACGACGACATCGCCCGGGTGGAAGGCGCCGCTTCGAGCCACCACGTATCGGTCGATCAAGTCACCCAACACCCGCAGCAATACGGCCTCACGCCCACGGCAATTACCCTCTACACCAACGCTTTACAGACCCGCAACGGCCTCAAGACAGACGCCACCAACCCCGACGGCAGCAAGAACCCCGTCTTCCTGCAAACCTACGATCCCGAGGCCTTCGACGGCCGCGGCCGCGAAGCCATCGCGATCGGCAACCCCGACAAGGCCGACAACACCACCGTCCTGGTGCCGGGGACGGGCAGCAGTGTGCGCGATGGCTACTTGAGTCACACCGAGGGGCGAAACCTCTACAACGAAGCTCGACGAGCCGACCCGAACAGGTCCGACGCGGTCCTGATGTGGATGGGATACCACGCCCCCGACAGCGCCATCGACCCCCAGATCGGGCAGACCACGCTGGCCAGGCAAGGAGGCGGCCTTGCTCGTCGGAGACGTCAACGCGCTCGCGGTCACTCACCGGGCAGGGGCCTCCCAGGTGACCGTGATCGGCTACTCCTACGGGTCGACAACCGTGGCCGACGCAGCAGCAGGTTCCGGGATGCACGCCAACGACGCCGTCCTCGTCGGCTGCCCCGGAACAGACCTGGCCCACAGCGCCGCCGACTTTCACCTTTCCGGAGGCGGCCACGTCTATGTGGGCGCCGCCTCCTCTGACCCGATCACTCGCCTCGGCGGCATCCAAGGACATTTACCGGGTACCGGAGTCACCATTGGGCTCGGTAACGATCCAGCCGTGGAAGGCTACGGATCGGCCCGGTTCAAAGCCGAGGCTCCCGGCCTGCCGTCTCCGTTGAAGGATCACAGCTCCTACTTCACCAACGGTGGCGAATCGTTGTTCAGCATCGCCGACATCGCCTCCGGGCACGGCGACGCGCTCGAGCACGACCACATGACCGCTGCGCACCGCGGCAGCTACTGGCTTCCCGACGATGTCGACCCAGAGACTTTCCGGGAACCAACAGGGGGCCACTACCATTGAATGCCTCGATGAACCAACCCAAGAGACGCGACTCAGCCGCATGGCGATGCGCGGTGATTGCCGCCGTCGTCGCGGCCATACTCGGCATCGCAATCCAATCCTGTAGCACCGCAGGGAATCTCAGCGAGGGGGTACCTCACCCAATGACTCCCGATCAGTCCAGGGCGCAAGTCATCAATGCGGCGCGAGAGATCGTCGCAACTCTGGGACTCAAAGACGTCTCGGCGCACTTCAGCCGTGAGGCCTGCAACGACCAAGCCGTCGCACCCTTCCGCGGAGTGGTCGGGCTCAGCTACGACCACGCGCCGACTCTCGAAGCATCCCAAGCTCAGATTCAACAGATGATCGGTGTGCTCAAGGAGCACGGGTGGTCGGCTCCGGGCGACTTCCACAGTCATTCCCCCGCAGTGAGCAGACAGAACGTCGCGGCCGTCTTCGATCCCTACTCCCCTGTCCAAGACGTTGGCGGCTCGATCACCATCTACGGCGAGTGCCGCGACATGACCACCAGACAGAACGCGGTACCTGAGCCGATACCTCCGAATCAGTTGACCTGAAGCTGCCGCCACGAGGGACGGCCCGGCACTCCGCGGACCCAGCCCCCACAGCGCGAGTGTGACCCGCGCGCAACTCATCACCACCGTTGCGGCGGGAAAAATCCATGCGCAGCTGTCATCCGGGCCGCCATGTGGTCAAAGTGCTCCCCGTGCTTGCGGTTGCGGACATTTCCCGAACAGTTGTCACCCCTCGGTGCGAACATTCAGAGACGAACCAAACAGGAGCCTCTGAAGATGAGCAGCAACAACACGGGCGAGGAGCAGCCACCGACTACCGGCGCCGCGGACAGTGATGCGACCGCGATCGGGCCGGCCGACGACGAGACGGTGATCGTCCCCCCGCCCACCGGCGCCCCACACGAGCTGGCCTGGTCGCACGACGAGGACGACGACGCAGGTGTCTCGTGGGGAGCGGCCGCGGAACGCGCCGGCATCATCTTCATCACCGCCGTCGCGGTTGCGCTCGTTCTCGGACTCGTGACGTGGCTCGGGTTGTACATCTATGGCAAGAAGTCCAAACCGATGCCCGTCCCGGATGCCGCGAAGCCTGTCGCGACGATCCCGGCTGCCGCACCAGTTCCGCCGCCGTCGACGGTGACGGTCACACCGGCGCCCCCGCCAACGGTCACGGTGGAAGCAGCCCCACCACCTCCCCGCCAAGACGAGGGCGCGGCGCCACCGCCCGCCAGCGGCAGCACCGACATCTTCACCATCTGCCCCGATGGACACGAAGGTGTGGTCGGCGGACACACCACGTGCGCATTCGCAGAGAACGTACGCCGAAACTTCTACGCCACAGGCATGTCCGACAACTTCACCGCGTTCTCACCGGTCACCGGCGACGCCTATGAGATGACGTGCGTCGGAAGATACCCCGCATATTTCGACGACGGATCGACGATGATCTCGACCCGCTGTTACGGCGGGGACAACGCCGAAGTAGTCATCTGGTGACGGCGCTCCTCAGACGATGACGGCCGCCGACCGTCACCCGCCCGGGGGTCCGACGCCCAACGGCCGGCAGACATTGGTCGTCGGGTCCCACCACTGCCCGGGATCACAGGCCAGAGGCGTCGGCCCGACGCCCAGTGGCCGGCAGACGTTTCCGCTCGGGTCCCACCACTGCCCGGGATCACAGGCCAGGGGCGTCGGCCCGGCGCCCAGTGGGTAGCAGGCCTTGGTGAACGGCTCCCAATACTGCCCGGGCTCGCACTGCGCCGAACTCACCGCCGGCGTCCCGATCGTCGTGACCGCGATCGCCGCCACCGCCAACATGACGACGGCCGCCAACCGGCCCACCAGGCTGCGCCCCGCAGATTTCTTGGAAAGCATGTAAAGGGATGGTAGGGGCACCACGATGCCTTGGCCGCGGTTTTCGCTGATGGTGCCGACAGCCGAACCGAGGGCGAGTCGGCGCCGGCCGGGTGTGCCGACGGGAGGGCACCGGCCACCTTGGTTGTCGGGCGTGATCAAGGAACTTGCGCCGCAAACGATTCGACGACGTCGATCAGGTCTTCGGGCGCCTCCCAGTTCAGCAGGTGTCCCGCATCGGGCACCTGCACCAGCCGCGCGCCGGGTATCCCCGCGGCGAGCCTGCGCGAATGGGTTGGCGGCGTGGTGCTGTCGGCGGTGCCGACCATGACCGCGGTCGGCACCCCGATCTCGGCCAGCCGGGGGTAGCGGTCCTCGCGCGAGAAGGCCCGCACGATCGGCAGCAGCGGCCCGTGCTCGTCGAGGTGCCGGTTGAAGAACTCGACGAACACCGAGACCATCGCCGGCGACGGATGCGCCCCGCACTGCGCGGCGCCGAACAATGCCGCGACGGTCCGGTTGCGCAGCGCCGCTTGCAGGATGCCGTACTGCAGCAGCGGGATCTGCAGCCGATTCTGCGGCGCCCCGTCCAGGATGCGGCCGGCCCAGGTGGCGAACAGCACCAGCCCGCGCAGCCGCTGCGCCACGTCGGGGTGGTCGAGCACCGCCCGGATGCTGACGAACCCGCCCATGGAGTGCCCGACGAGCACGCCGTCGCGCACGTCGAAGTGCCGCAGGACCGCGGCCACGTCGGCGGCCATGGGCTCGGAACCGACACCGTCCGCGCCCAGTGTGGAATGCCCGTGCCCGCGCTGGTCGAACGCGATGACACGAAAACCCTTGGTCTGCAATCCCTCCCACACCAGATTCCACTCCAGGATGCGCGCGCCGTAGCCGTGGACGAGGACCACGGGCGGCCCCTGCCCGGCTGCCAGCACGTGCAGCACGGTCCCGTCGGGTTGGGTGATCCGAACCTGCTCGCCCCGGGGCTCGGCGACCAGCCGCTCGCGCGGATGGGGGTCCGGATTGTGCTGGATGCGCGCGACCGCCGCCCGCGCCACCCCCCACGCCGAACCCACCGCACCGGCCGCCGCCGCACCGGCAGCGAGCTTTGCTCTCACCGCATACCTCCCGACACTCGCCGCCCGCGCCGACGCGGACCCGTGCGCCGATACGGTACGCGCCGGGCACCGCCGCGGCCATCCGTGAAAGACTCCGTGGAGTTCAGTGGCCACCGACCCGAGGGCACCCGTGACGACTTCCGACGCGCCATCATCCGAGCCGCAGCAGCCCCCGTTGCCGGAGGTGATGAACGAGCTGATCCTGGGCGCCTGGATGTCGCAGGCGATCACCACGGCTGCCGATCTGGGGGTGGCGGACGCATTGGCGTCCGGGCCGCTCCGCCTCGACGAACTGGCCGGCAGGGTCGGCGCCAACCCCGACGCGCTGCGCCGGCTGCTACGGGCGTTGACGAGCCGGGACATCTTCGCCCTGCGCGCCGACGGCCGCTACGCGCTGACCCCACTGGCCGACCTGTTGCGTTCCGACGCACCGGTGTCGATGGCGGCCATGGCGCGCTTCGTCGGCTCGCGCCAGCAGCGCGAGCATTGGAGCCTGCTGACGGAGGCGATCAAGACCGGCACCTCCGTCGTCAAGAAGCTGCGCGGCAAGAGCTTCTTCGAATACATGGGCGCCGACACCGAATTCGGGCAGATCTTCAACGACGCGATGACGGGCTTGTCCAGTGCGGCGATCGGACCCGTCGTCGAGGCCTACGACTTCTCGGCCTTCCGCACCGTCGTCGACGTCGCCGGCGGGCACGGCCGCCTGCTGGCCGCGATCCTGGATTCGGCACCCGAGGCGCA
>NZ_JBYCLC010000339.1:0-1582 GCF_057473685.1 Mycobacterium sp. TH-M116
CTTCACCGCCGACGGGGCCGAGGTGGTGGCTTCGCTCCAGGAGGCTTTCGGCGGCAGTGAGTCCGAGCCCGAGACCTGGGTCATCGGCGGTGGGCAGATCTACCTGCTCGCGTTGCCGCACGCCGTCCGCTGCGAGGTCACCGAGGTCGACATCGACCTGCCGCTCGCCGACGACGACGCGCTGGCCCCGGTGCTCGACGTCACCTGGCGCGTCGAGACGGGGGAGTGGCGGGTGAGCCGGTCCGGGCTGCGGCACCGGTTTCACAGCTACCGTCGGGGGTGAGCGGTATCCTCGGCGCCGTGCCGATGCGGAGCCGAACGCTGACCGCAGCCCAAGCCCGGCGGACAGCCGTTGCGGCTCAAGGCTTTAGCGGGTCGCGGTCGGTGGGCGCGATCACCGCCGCGCACCTGAAGCGGCTGATGGCGCGAATCCAGGTGCTGCAACTGGATTCGGTCTCGGCGGCGGTGCGTGCCCACTACGCGCCGGTGTTCAGCCGGCTCGGGCCCTACGACCGTGACCTTCTGGACCGCGTCGCGTGGGGCCCGCGGTCGTCGCGGCTGTTGGCCGAGTACTGGGCGCACGAAGCCGCGCTCGTGGCGGTCGAGGACTGGCCGCTGCTGCGCTGGCGGATGCGTCAGTACCGCCACGGTCGCTGGCGCACCCATGTCGTCACCGACAACCCGCACCTGGCCGACGCCGTCGTGGCGGCCGTCACCGAACTGGGGCCCAGCACGGCCGGGCAGATCGAGGCGCACCTGGCCGCCGAGCCCCGCCGCCACAAGGGCGCCTGGTGGAACCGTAGCGACACCAAGTGGGTCGCCGAGGCGCTGTTCGCGTCCGGCGTGCTCACCACCGCCACCCGGGTCGGTTTCGCCCGCCACTACGACCTGGTCGAACGGGTGCTGCCGGCCGAGGTGCTCTCCCGCGAGGTCGACGACGAGGAGGCGATCCGGGACCTCACGCTGCGGGCCGCCACCGCGCTGGGCGTGGGCACCGAGGCCGACATCCGCGACTACTTCCGCCTGTCGGCCGCCCAGGTCAAGCCGGCCCTGGCCGGTCTGCTGGCCGCCGGCGAGGTCGAACGGGTGCAGGTGCAGGGCTGGTCCGCGCCGGCGTACCTGCGGTCCGGGCAGCCGGTGCCGCGCTCGGACCGGGGCACGGCGCTGCTGTGCCCGTTCGACCCGTTGATCTTCTTCCGCCCGCGAGTCGAGCGGCTGTTCGGCTTCCGCTACCGCATCGAGATCTACACGCCACCGGACAAGCGCACGTACGGCTACTACGTGTGGCCGCTGCTGCTGGACGGACGGTTGGTCGCGCGGGTAGATCTGAAGGCCGATCGGGCGGCCGGCAGGCTTCGCGTCGTCGGCGCGTTCGGTGAACCGGACGTGCCCAAGCCGCGGGTGGCCGCAGCGCTGACCGGCGAACTGGAGTCGATGGCGTCCTGGCTGGGGCTGGGCGGGATCAGCATCTCGGCGCGCGGCGATCTAGGGCGTGTCTCCCGAATTTTCGTGTCCTGACCGGCGAAAATTGGTCGGTGACGCGGATTGGTGTGATTTCTGATGAGTTCTGGGCGGTCGTGGA
>NZ_JBYCLC010000340.1:0-35025 GCF_057473685.1 Mycobacterium sp. TH-M116
CCGCTTCTCGCGCACGCGCACGTTGATGCGGATCGGGGTGCCCTCGAACCCGAACGTCTCCCGCAGCCGCCGCTCCAGGAAGCGCCGGTAACCGGCCTCCAGGAAACCGGAGGTGAACAGCACGAACGTCGGCGGCCGGGCCGCGGCCTGGGTGGCGAACAGGATGCGCGGCTGCTTGCCACCGCGCACCGGCGGCGGCGTGGCGGCCACCACCTCCTTCAGCCACGCGTTCAGCGGGCCAGTCGGTATCCGTGCGTCCCACGACGCCAGCGCCGTCTCCATCGCCGGCACCAGCTTCTGCACCGCACGCCCCGTCGTCGCCGAGATATTGACCCGCTGGGCCCACCGCAGCTGCACCAGCTCGCGGTCGATCTCCCGCTCCAACAGCTCGCGGCGATCCTCGTCGACAAGGTCCCACTTGTTGAACGCGAGCACCAGCGCCCGACCCGCCTCGATCACCATCGACAGCACCCGCTGGTCCTGTTCGGTCAGCGGCGCCGAGGCGTCGATCAGCACGACGACCACCTCGGCCGAGTCGATGGCCGAATGGGTGCGCACCGAGGCGTAGAACTCGTGTCCACTGGCTTGGCCGACCTTGCGCCGCAGGCCGGCCGTATCCACGAACCGCCACACCTTGCCGCCCAGGTCGATCAGCGAGTCGACCGGGTCCACCGTGGTCCCGGCCACGTCGTGCACCACCGAACGCTGGTCACCGGCCAGCTTGTTCAGCAACGAACTCTTGCCCACGTTGGGTTTGCCGACCAGCGCCACGCGCCGCGGGCCGCCCGGCGCCGGGGTCGCCTCGGACACCGCCGGCAGCACGGCCAGCACGTCGTCGAGCAGGTCGGCCACCCCGCGGCCGTGTATCGCGCTGACCGCATGCGGCTCCCCGAGGCCCAGCGACCACAACGCCGCAGCATCCGCCTCGTTCTTGTCGCTGTCGACCTTGTTGGCGGCCAGGAACACCGGCTTGCCCGAACGCAACAGAATCCGTGCCGCGGCTTCGTCGGCGGCGGTCGCCCCGACCGTGGCGTCGACAACCAGGATCACCGCGTCGGCGGTGCGCATGGCCACCGACGCCTGCTCGGCCACCAGCTGCTGTAAGCCCTTGGCGTCGGGTTCCCATCCCCCGGTGTCCTGCACCACGAATCGCCGTCCGGTCCACAGTGCGTCGTAGGACACGCGGTCCCGGGTCACGCCGGGAACGTCCTGCACCACCGCCTCGCGCCGGCCGAGGATCCGGTTGACCAGCGTCGACTTGCCGACATTGGGCCGACCAACCACCGCCACGACGGGCGCCGGACCCGCCTCGGTGTGCTCGTCCAGGTCGAAATCGACTGAATTCCAATCGCTTTCGTCACTCCAGGTTCCGTCCTGCGTCATCGCACCGCTCCGCTTCGCTGCTCGACCAACTCCAGCAGGTGGGCGATCACCTGCGCCTCGGTCATGTCGCTGGTGTCGACGACCACCGCGTCGGCGGCCGCGCGCAGCGGCGAGACCGGCCGAGTGGAATCCAGATGATCGCGGCGCCGCACGTCTTCCAGCACGCGCTCGTAGTTGTCGCCCAGACCCGAGGCGACGTTCTGGTCATTGCGCCGCCGGGCCCGCGTCTCGGCCGACGCGGTCAGGAAGATCTTCACCGGAGCGTCCGGCAACACCACCGTCCCGACGTCGCGGCCCTCGACAACGACGCCGCCGGGGCCCGTGGCCAGCTCCCGCTGCAGCGCGACGAGCCTCGCGCGCACGGCGGGAACCGACGACACCGCCGAGACCGCCCCGGTGACGTCAGGGCCACGGATTTCTACGGAAACATCTTCCCCGGCAAGGCAATAACTGAGCTGATCGGGGTCGGAACCGACCGACAAGTCAAGCGTGGACGCGACAGCGTCGACGGCCTGCGCGTCGGCCGGGTCCACCCCGGCCCGCAACACCGCCAGCGTCACGATCCGGTACATCGCGCCGGTGTCCAGGTAGCGGGCACCCAGGGCGCGCGCTAAACTCCTTGACACCGAAGATTTCCCGGTCCCGGCGGGGCCGTCGATGGCCACTGCGATATTCACAGGCCCACGGCTCGGTAGAGTTGCCCGACCTCGCCGCGGCTCAATGACCGGATGCTGCCCGGCCGCTGCTCCCCCAACGAGACCGGCCCGAGCTCGATACGTACCAGCGCCTCCACCGGGAAACCGGCGGTGCCCAGCAGCCGGCGCACGATGCGGTTGCGCCCTTCGTGTAACGTCAACCGCACCAGCGTTTTTCCGGGGATGGCGTCCACCACGGCGAAATCGTCGACCCGTGCCTGCCCGTCATCCAGCTCGATGCCCGCGCGCAGCCTCTTGCCCAGTCCGCGCGGCACCGAACCGGACACCGTCGCCAGGTACGTCTTGGGCACCTCGTGGGAGGGGTGCATCAAGCGGTGTGCCAGCTCGCCGTCGTTGGTGAGCAGGATCAGTCCCTCGGTGTCGGCGTCGAGACGCCCGACGTGAAACAGGTTCTTGGTGCCGCGCACCTTGCGTTCCACCAGATTGCCGATGCAGGGGCGTCCGTGATCGTCGGACATGGTCGAGTGCATGCCGCGAGGCTTGTTCAGCGCCAGGTAGACCATTGAGTCGTCGGCGACCACCCTGGCCCCGTCGACGTGGATCACCGACGCGTCGGGATCCACCCGGGTTCCCAGTTCGGTCACCACCTGCCCGTCCACCTCGACGCGCCCGTCGCGGATCAACTTCTCGGCAGCGCGCCGCGATGCAATCCCGGCCTGGGACAACACCTTTTGCAGACGTACCCCCTCGGATTCGGGCGTCATTCGTGGTCCAGTTCGAACGACAGCGCCTGCTCACTCGGAGCACCCCCGGCGAGTTTGACGAAACGCGGCTCGCTGTCCAGGGATTCGCTGAGTTCCTCGATCGTGTCGACGTCGGGAAGCAACGGTGCGATGTCGGGCAGATCGGCCAGTGACGTCAGGCCCAGCCGCTCCAAAAACAGCGCGGTGGTCGCAAAGGTCACCGCGCCGCTGCCCTCGTCGGTGCCCGCCTCGGTGATCAGGCCCCGCGCCAGCAGGGTGCGCATGACGGCGTCCACGTTGACGCCGCGGACCGCACTCACTCGTGCCCTGGTCACCGGCTGGCGGTAGGCCACGACGGCCAGCGTCTCCAGCGCGGCCCGGGTGAGCTTGGAACGCGCACCATCCAGCAGCAACTTCTCGACATACGGGGCGAAGGTGGCCCGCGTGTACATCCGCCAACCCTCGGCGGTGCGGCGCAGGTCGATCCCGCTGTCGCGCTCGGTCAGTTCCGCCGACATCTGCGCCAGCCTGGCGGCGATCCGGTGCGCGGGCTGCTGGGTGGCGGCGGCCAGTGCTTCGACCGCCACCGGGCTGTCGACCACCAGCAACAGCGCCTCGAGCACAGCGCCGAGTTCCTCGGCGTCCATGGGCGCCGCCTCGGCGATGTCGGGGATACCCGCGTCGAGATCGACGTCGGGCGCCTCGTCAGTCATTGGCGGCGCTCCTCACGACTCGTCCCGGACGTCTGCCAGGGCTTCGTCGGTCTGACGCTCCCCGGTCCACGAAATTTGAAGCACGCCAAGCGGCTCCGACTGGTCGAATGCTACCGTCCGGCTGCGATACAGTTCGAGCAGCGCCAGGAAGCGCCCGACGACCTCCATCGGCACCTGACAGTCGGCGACCAACTCCGAAAACGAGGCCCACTGGCCGCTGCCCCGCGCCTGCAGGATCGCCAGCAGTTTCTTGGCCTGCTCGGGAACCGAGACCTGCAGCTCGTGCAGATGCGCGGTGCCTACCGTCGGGGCCGGTCGCGGTGTGAACACGACTGCGGCGATCTGGGCGAACCGCTCCGCGTCGACACCGAGCATCACCTCGGGCAGCAGTTCGGAGAACCGGTCTTCCAGCGACACCGCGCGCGGATAGCTGCGCAGCGCGGTGGCTTCCAGCTCGGCGAACATCTCTGCGACGTGTTTGAACGCGCGGTACTGCAGCAGGCGCGCGAACAGCAGGTCGCGCACCTCCAGCAACGCCAGGTCCTCCTCGTCGTCGACCTGCCCCGCGGGCAGCAGCCGGGCAGCCTTCAGGTCCAGCAGGGTCGCTGCGATGACCAGGAACGCGGTGGTCTCCTCTAGGTCGAGCCGCGGACCGATCTCCCGGGTGTAGGCGATGAAGTCGTCGGTGACCTGGTGCAGCGCCACCTCGGTGACATCGAGGCGATGGGCGAAGATGAGCTGCAGCAGCAGATCGAACGGCCCCTCGAAGTTGGTCAGCCGGACCTGAAAGCCGTTCTTTGGTGCCGCCTCACCCGTGGCGCTGCCTGTCACGCGCCGAATCGGTCGATGAACTCGCGGGCCAGCGCGCGGTAGGCGATGGCACCGGTCGATTTCGGCGCCCAGGTGGTGATGGGCTCGCCGGCCACGCTGGTCTCCGGGAACCGGACGGTCCGGCTGATGACGGTGTCGAACACCAGGTCGCCGAACCGCTCCACGACACGGGCCATCACCTCGCGCGCGTTGACGGTGCGGGGGTCGTAGCGGGTGATCAGGATGCCGCTGATCTCCAGCTTCGGGTTGAGCCGGTCGCGCACCTTGTCGACGGTGTCGGTGAGCAGCGCCAGCCCGCGCAGTGAGAAGAACTCGCACTCGGTGGGGATCACCACGCCGTCCGCGCAGGCCAACCCGTTCACGGTGAGCAGGCCCAGCGACGGCTGGCAGTCGATCAGGACGTAGTCGTAGCGGTCCAGCACCGGGTGCAGCGCGCGGCCCAGGGTCTGTTCGCGGCCCACCTCGTTGACCAACTGGATCTCGGCCGCCGAAAGGTCGATGTTGCTGGGCACCAGGTCCAGGTTCTTGACCCGGGAGTGCAGCAGCACGTCATCGATCGACACCCGGGACTCGACCAGCACGTTGTGGATCGTCTTGTCCAGCTCGTAATGCGGGACCCCCAGCCCCGCCGACAGCGCGCCCTGCGGGTCCATGTCGACCAGCAGCACCCGTCTGCCGTACTCGGCGAGGGCGGCGCCCAGGTTGATCGTCGACGTGGTCTTCCCGACGCCCCCCTTCTGGTTGCACATCGCGACGACCTTGGCCGGGCCGTGCGAGGTTCGCGGCTCGGGCTCCGGGATCGCCCGCGGCGGTCGCCCGGTCAGGCCGAGTCCGACGCCGTTGTCCGGCCGATCGGTCATGGCGGGGGTGTTCGAGAGGTGAACATCGCAGGAAAGTCTAACGGCTCCGCGCGCTGACATCGGACGACCCGCAGGGCGATTTACCAGCGAATATACCCAGATACCGCAGGTTGGCACCCATTCGAGTGCGCAGATTTCACACCTGTCACACCAGCACCGCGGGATCCGCTGCGCTGAGCCGATCGGCGACGTGAACACGGACAGTCCCGCACGGGGTCGGGATCGGCGGCCGGCCGCGCGCGTGGACGCCTATCGTGAACCAATGGACCTCAGGAAACGTATGCCGCTGCTGCGCTGGTCGGTTTGGCGCATGGCCACCGGCGCCCGCAACATCACCACCACCGGCCAGATCGGTGACGGACGCGAAGCCGCCGCCGTCGACTACGTCCTGCGAAACGCCAGGGCCGGCGACATCGACGACGTGCTGGCCACCATCGACAGGTTCGCCTATGACAAGTCGATACTGATCAACGTCGGTGACGAGAAAGGGCGGATCCTCGACGCCGCCGTGCGACGCGCCGACCCCGCGTTGGCCCTCGAGCTGGGCACCTACTGCGGTTACAGCGCGCTGCGCATCGCCCGGGCCGCCCCCAAGGCCACGGTGTACTCCGTCGAACTGGCCGAGGCCAACGCCGCCAACGCCCGGCGAATCTGGCAGCATGCCGGCGTCGCGGATCGGGTGACGTGCATCGTCGGCACCATCGGCGACGGCGGGCGCACCCTGGACGCGCTAGCGAAGGATTACGGATTGACCTCGGGCACCATCGATTTCATCTTCCTCGACCATGACAAGGATGCATATGTGGACGACCTGAACAGCATCGTCGGCCGGGGCTGGCTGCACCCGGGGGCCATCGTGGTCGCAGACAACGTCAAGCTGCCGGGCGCGCCGCAATACCGCCACTACATGCGCCAACAGCAGGGAACGTTGTGGGACACCACCGAGCACAAGACGCATGCGGAATACCAGACACTGATGTCCGACCTGGTGCTGGAGTCGCAATACCTGGGCTGACCTGCCGCGAGCAGTCCCCTGCAAGCGGGAGGCGCCCCCAGCACAAGCCCCTATTTCCGGGACGACATGGGGGCTCGTGCGACTGCTCGCGCAACCTAACGCGCCCGCGGGTGGGCGCCGGCCCACACCTCGCGCAGGGCATGCACGGTCACCAGCGTGTAGATCTGCGTCGTCGTGACCGAGGCGTGACCGAGCAGCTCCTGCACGACCCGGACATCGGCGCCGCCCTCCAGCAGATGAGTGGCAAAGGAATGCCGCAGCATGTGCGGCGAAACCCCCGACGTGATGCCCGCCCGTTCGGCCGCGTCCTGCAGCACCTGCCACGCGCTCTGCCGCGACAACCGCCCGCCGCGCACGTTGAGGAAGATCGCCGGAGTGCCGCGGCCCCGCCGCGCCAGTTCCGGGCGCCCGCGCACCAGGTAGGCCTCCAGCGCCGCCACGGCGGGACGCCCCACCGGCACCAGCCGCTGTTTACCGCCCTTGCCGCGAAGCAGCACCGACCTGGCTGCGGTGTCGATGTCGTCGACGTCCAGCCCGACCGCTTCGGAGATGCGCGATCCGGTGGAGTACAACAACTCCAGCAGGGCACGGTTGCGCAGCGTCAGGGGGCCGTCGGCGGGGCTGTCGCCGCCGGCGCCCTCCAGTAGCGCCAGCACCTCGTCGACCGTGAGGCTCTTGGGGAGTCGGCGCGATGGAGTCGGCGGCCGCACCGCCTGCGCCACGTTCAGTTCGGCAAGCCCTTCGGCGGCGGCAAACCGGTGCAGGCCGCGCACCGCGATCAACGCCCGGGCCGCCGACACCGCCGACAGCGCCGCGGTCCCGGCTTCGGGGTCGCCGCGGCGCAACGCCACCAAGAAGTCGCTGACGTCGTTCTCACCCACTTTCGCCAGATCGTGAATTCCCCGCTCCGCCAAGTGCTTCGAATAGCGTCGTAGGTCGCGGCGATAGGAGCTGAGGGTATTGGCCGAAACACCCCGCTCGATCGTCAGGTGATCGAAGTAGCCTTGCAGTTGCGACTCCAGCGCCGCCGTCGCCACTAGCGGTCCCTTCGGGCGGTGAACGCCGTCGGCCTGTCGGTCCAGGGGCTGTCGATCGGACGTGGCGTGGCGAATCCGCCGGCGACGGCGTGGGCGGCCAACAGTCCCGCCACGGCAATCGCGTTGACGATTTCGCCGCCGAACACCTTGCGGACGGCGTCGGTGAGGGGGAACCACTGCAACTGCATGTCGGCCTCTTCGTGATGGGCCTCGGGCCGGTCCACCTGGCTCAACCCGGTGGCGAGGTAGACGCGCACGGATTCGTCGCTGAAGCCCGGGGTGGAATCGAGGTCCACAAGCACGCGCCACGTGTCGGCCTGCAGGCCGGCCTCCTCCCACAGTTCGCGGGCGGCCGTCAGGTGCGGCGCCTCCCCCATGACGTCGAGCAACCCCGCCGGCAACTCCCACAGTCGTCGGCCCAATGCGTGCCGGTACTGGTAGACCAACGCGACGTTGCGCCTGTCGTCCAGCGCCACCACAGCCACCGCGCCGAAGTGCTCGACGACCTCCCTGGTCACGACTTTGTCGCCCGGCATCCGCACCTCGTCGCGTCGCAGCGCGAAAATCTTTCCCGTGTAGAGGGTTTCGGACGACGTTGTCTCGAAAACGTGCTCAGCCACGGGACGCGGGCTGGGGAAGCGGACGTTGCGCACCGTCGTGATGGCTCCCGTTGGGCGCGTGTTCGGAGATGTCCATCGGCAGCAGCTCACCCGCTTTGTAGTCGATGGCCGCACCGACGAACGCGACAAACAGCGGGTGCGGGCGGGTCGGTCGGCTCTTCAGCTCGGGATGGGCCTGGGTGCCGACGAGGAACGGATGCACCTCCGGCGGATATTCGACGAACTCCACCAGGTGGCCATCGGGCGAGGTACCCGAAAAACGCAGACCGCTCTGTGCAATCCGGTCGCGATAGGCGTTGTTGACCTCGTAGCGATGCCGGTGCCGCTCGGAGACCTGAGTGGTGCCGTAGGCCTCGGCCACGAGAGAACCCGGTTCCAGCACCGCCGGATATGCACCCAGGCGCATGGTGCCGCCCAGGTCCGCCTCTCCGGCGACGATGTCGAGCTGGTCGGCCATCGTGGAGATCACGGGATCGGGTGTGCCCGGCTCGAATTCGGCGGAATCCGCCCCGCTGATACCGACAGAGCGGGCGGCTTCGATCACGATGCACTGCAAGCCCAGACACAGCCCCAGCACCGGAAGACCGCGCGTGCGGGCATGGCGGATCGCCCCGATCTTGCCCTCGATGCCGCGGATGCCGAACCCGCCGGGGACCAACACTGCGTGCACGTCGGCCAGCGCGTGCGCGGCACCGGCGGGGGTCTCGCACTCGTCGGACGCCACCCAGTCCATCTCGACCTTCGCGTGGTGTTTGAACCCACCGGCGCGCAGTGCCTCGGTGACCGACAGGTACGCGTCGGAGAGCTCGACATACTTGCCCACCAGAGCGATTCGCACGGTGTCGTGCGGTTCGTGCACTCTGCGCAGCAGGTCGTCCCACTCGGTCCAGTCGACATCGCGGAACGGCAGATTGAGCCTGCGCACCACGAACGCGTCGAGTTCCTCGCGGTGCAACACCTTCGGGATGTCGTAGATCGACGGCGCGTCGGGGGTCGAGATCACCCCGTCGATGTCGACGTCGCACATCAGTGCGATCTTGTTCTTCAGCGCTTCCGGGACGTCGCGGTCGCAGCGCAGGATCAGCGCGTCGGGCGTGATGCCGATGCTGCGCAACGCGGCCACCGAATGCTGGGTCGGCTTGGTCTTCAACTCTCCCGAGGGGGCCAGGTAGGGCACCAGCGAAACGTGCAGGAAGAACACGTTCTCCCGCCCGAGGTCGTGGCGGACCTGCCGAACCGCCTCGAGGAATGGCAGTGACTCGATGTCACCCACCGTGCCGCCGATCTCGGTGATGACGACGTCCGGGCGGTGTCCGTCGGCGCCGGGCTTGGCCATCGCCAGGATGCGCCGCTTGATCTCGTCGGTGATGTGCGGGATCACCTGCACGGTGTCGCCGAGATATTCGCCGCGCCGCTCCTTGGCGATCACACTCGAATAGACCTGCCCGGTCGTGACATTCGCCGAGCCGGACAGGTCGCGGTCCAAGAACCGCTCGTAGTGGCCGACATCGAGGTCGGTTTCGGCGCCGTCCTCGGTGACGAAGACCTCGCCGTGCTGGAACGGGTTCATCGTGCCCGGGTCGACGTTGAGGTAAGGGTCGAGCTTCTGCATCATCACGTGCAATCCGCGGGCGGTGAGCAACTGGCCCAGGCTGCTCGCAGTCAAGCCCTTGCCGAGCGAGGAGGCGACGCCACCGCTGACGAAGAGGTGCTTCGTGGCGGTTTGCGGATGCTTACGCAAGAGGCGACCTCCGTGAAGACGGGCAGGGCTTAGGGATTTCCAGCTTCGACTAGATGGGCCTGCCGACCCACGGAAACCCACCCTAACACCCGGCACCCCGCGGTGCCGCGAACACGCCCGAGGGGACGTGCCTACTGAGGAACGGTGACCGAGGTTGCCCCATGGCCGGTACCGTACTGCCCCACGTGGCCGCCGTTGATCAGGTCGTGCAGGCCCAGGATCGCCGTGATCCTCCCCGGTGCGGTGTCCACGTCGTCGACGGTACTGACCACCGACGACATGGCGGAGTCGGCGCGGGTCACGGCGACCGCAGCTCCGCCCGTCGCCGACCCGTCGCGACCGGCGAGCAGCGTACCCGAACCGTGCGGTGCCAGCGCCGCGGAGAACCGCGCCACGCTGACCCCCTGATTGCCGGCGTCCTGCGGAAGCGCGCCGCCGGTCACCACGAGCGCCGCGTTTGCCGCCCCGAGGTGATCGGCCGGCTGATAGGTGATGAATCCGGTGTCCCGCAGCGACGCCAGCACGGCGTCGCGCTCGGGGTCCTGAACTTGTTGGACGTCCGGGTTGGCGTTGATCAACAGCGCGATGCCCAGCAGGTCGCCGGCTTGTGAGCCCTGGTCGACGAGCTTGGTGCTCAATTGCTGGCCGGCGGGCAGGACCGAGGAGTGCACCACCGTCGCCAGCTTCTCGGCGGAGTTGGCGTCGACGAACTCCTGGGTCAGCGACACCGTACCGGTGACCGCACCCCCGGACTGGCCGACGAACTTCGACACGGCCGCCACGTCGTCATCCTTGGCATCCGGGGTCCGGAACACCACCACCGACTTCCCGCCCAGTACGTCGCGTACGATCCGTCCGGCCAGTTGAGCATCGAAAGCATTGGCCGCGACGAGCTTTTGGGTCAGCGCATTCTTCTGGTCGTTGAGTCCACTTATCTGTGTGTACAGATCGCGCTTCTCGTCACGCAGGCTGGACAACAGGGTGTCGGACAAAAAGCCCGAACCCAGCACCACACCGACGGCCAGCGCCAGGAATACCGCGGCCAGCGAGAGCGCGTGTTGGCGCAACGAGATCATCTAGGTCATCCACTTCTGCACCATGAGAATCAGGTGGTTCCAGTACTCGGCGATCCAGTGCAGCACCACGGCGTCGGTGCGCGACACCCACAGGGCGACGACGATGGCGATCAGCATCGTGAGCGCCAGCAGCGCGATGGCGCCTCCGGAGATGTTGTGTCGGTACAGGGTGGCAACGGCTTTGGCGTCCACCACCTTCTCCCCCACCCGTAGCCTGGTCAGGAAGGTCGACGGGTTGCTCTGCGCGCGCGTCCGGTCGAAGAACGTCTCGATGTTGGCGGTGTGGCCCGCCGTCACCAGCAGCGCGGCGCCGTGGTGATCGGCCAGCAGCAGCGCCAGATCGACCGCCGAGCCCGCCGCCGGGAAGGTCATCGCCCCCACGCCGAGGTCCTGGATCCGTTCCAGACCGGGCGCGTGACCGTCGGCGTCGGCGGGCAGCACGACCTGCGCACCGCACTTGAGGGCCTCGGCGCCGATGTGGTCGGGATCCCCGACGATGAGCTGCGGACGATAGCCGGCCTTGCGCAAGACATCCGCGCCGCTGCCGACACCGATGAGCACCGGCTGATACTCCTTGATGAACGGCTTGAGCGAGCGCAGGTCGTCTTCGGCGCTGGGCTCGTCGGCGACGATCACCACGTGGCGGCGGCGCAGGTCGACGTCGACGTCGGGGATGCCGATACCGTCGATGAGCAACGGGCTCTCGCTCTTGATGAACTCGATCGTGTTGCCGGCGAACGCCTCCAAATGCGCCGCCAGACCGCTCTTGGCCTCCCGCATCAGTTCGGCGATGTCGTGGTCGGTGCGTTCGGTCCCGCGGACCAGCCGACGGTCGCCCGTGTACACCCCGCCTTCGTACAGGCGGATCTTGGCGCCGTCCTTGACCTTCTTGAAGATGTCCGGGCCGGTGTCGTCGATCAGGGTGACCCCGTTGTTGACGAGCACCTCAGGCCCCATGTTCGGGTAGCGGCCCGACACCGAGGGCGATGCGTTCACGACCGCGGCGATGTCGGCTTCCACCAGGGCGTCGGCGGTGATGCGGTCCAGATCCAGAATGTCGAGCACCACGATGTCGCCGGGGCACACCCGGCGCAGCAAGCGGTCGATGTTCCGGTCGACCCGGGCGGTGCCGGTCAGGCCCGGACGGGACGTATTACGCGAGAGCAGCCCTGACATCTTCATGGGCCGATTCTGTCGGCGAAGCACTGCCGGAGCGTGGAGGCGCGCCGTAACATCAGCACCATTAGTCAACTAGAGTCACAACTGTCACAGGCTGATGACGAGCGGGCATCGATGCCGTTGCGCGACGCTGCGCAACGGTGGGCGGCGGGCCGCGGGCGCCTCAGACATCGTGCTCCTCAGGCGTCGCGCTGGGCCGCGTCGAGCAGTTCGCGGGCGTGTGCGCGGCCGCTGTCGGATTCCCCCAGCCCGGCCAGCATCCGCGCCAGCTCGGCGACCCGCTCGTCGCCGGTGACGCCTTGCACCGAACTCGCGCCCTGCGCGCTGTGCACCACCAGATGCACGTCCGCGTATGCGGCGACCTGCGGCAGGTGCGTCACCACGATGACCTGATGGGTGCGCGCCAGCCGGGCCAGCCGCCGCCCGATCTGCACCGCGGCCCGGCCGCCGACGCCGGCGTCGACCTCGTCGAACACCATCGTCAGACCGGAGGCCGCGGCCGCCAGCACCACCTCCAGCGCCAGCATCACCCGCGACAGCTCGCCGCCGGACGCGCTCTTGGCCAGCGGCAGCACCATCATGCCCCGGTGCGCCGCGAAGCCGAACTCGACGGCGTCGACGCCGTCGACGCCCGCCTTGGCCAGCTCCCCGGAGGGCAACGTGAGCGCGGTGGCGTCGTCGGGATCCGCTGCGTCGGTGGTGACGTCGATGGTGAACTCGGCGTCGCCCATCGCCAGGCCGGCCAGCTCCGCGGTCACCTCCTTGGCCAGCCGCTTGGCCGCCTTGCGCCGCGCCTTCCCGAGCTCGACTGCCGCATGAGCTAATTCGCGCTCCAGCTCGTCGACCCGGGAGGCCAAAGCCGCCAATCCCTCCTCGGAGGTGTCCAGTTGGGCGAGCCGCTCACGCGCTTCGCGCGCCCAACCCAGCACCCCGTCGATGTCGGCGGCGTACTTGCGGGTCAACGTGCGCAGTTCGGCCTGCCGGGCGAGCTTGGATTCCAGCGCACTGGCGTCCACGGGCAGCGCATCCAGGAAGCCGCCGAGTTCGCGGGCGACCTCGGCGACCGTCCTCAGCGCGTCGACGACCTGCCCGGCCAGCGTCCGCAGCGTCGCGTCGTCCACCGACTCCAGGGCCGTTCTCGCCCGCCCCAGGCAGTCGGAGGCGCACGGAGCGGACCCGTCCGCGTCGTCGGGCGCCCCGGCCAGCGCCGCGCGTGCACCGGCCGCAGCCTCGCGCAGCGCGTCCAGCTCGGAGAGCCGCACGATGCCGGCGACCAGCGCGTCGTCCTCGCCGGGTTGCGGGTCGGCCGCGTCGATCTCGGTGAGCGCGAACTTCAGCCGGTCGGCCTCCTGGGCCAGTTCGCGGGCCCGGCCGCGCCGGTCGATCAGATCGCGCCGCGCCGACAGCCAGGCAACACGCAGCTTGCGGTAGCGCTCGCACGCCGGCGCGGTCCCCGCGAAGCGGTCCAGCGCGGCACGCTGCTGTTCGGGACGCATCAGCCGTAACTGGTCGTTCTGCCCGTGCAGGGTCAGCAGCTCGGTGGTGAAGCCGCTCAGCGTCTTGGCCGGCACGCTGCGGCCGCCGAGGTAGGCGCGCGAGGGTCCCTCGCGGCTGACCGAGCGCAATGCGATGACGCTGCCGTCCTCGTCGCGCTCCGCCCCCGACGCGTCCAGCATCCCGTCGAGGCGGGTGGTCACCGCGTCGTCGAGATCTTTTGTGGTGAAACGTCCTTCGACCACCGCGCGATCGGCTCCGGACCGCACCCGGCTGGGGTCGGCTCGGGCGCCGCCCAACAGGTGCAACCCGGTGACCACCATGGTCTTGCCGGTGCCGGTCTCGCCGGTGAGCACCGTGAGGCCACGGTCGAACTCGGCGGTGGCCACGCCGATGGCGCCCAGCGACTCGATCCGAATCTCGGTCAGCACCGGCGATTACTTCCCGCGCCACCCGGTTACCGGCAACCGGAACTTGCGCACCAACCGGTCGGTGAACGGCGCACTGTCCAGGCGCGCCCACCGAACCGGGGTGGCGCAGCGGCTGACCTCCAGCCGGCTGCCGGCCGGCACCGGCATTTCGCGGCGGCCGTCGCAGAACACCAGGGCGTCGTGCCCGTCTCCTTCGATCTCGATGGCCACCATCGCGTCCGGACTGATGACCATGGGTCGCGCGAACAACGCGTGGGCGTTGTTGGGCACCACCAGGATTGCCTCGAGGTCCGGCCACAGCACCGGGCCGCCGGCGGAGAAGGCATAGGCGGTGGACCCGGTCGGCGTCGACACCAACACGCCGTCGCAGCCGAACGCCGACACCGGGCGTCCCTCGATCTCGACGACCACCCCGAGCACACCGAGCCGCGGACCTCTTTCCAGGCTCATCTCGTTGAGAGCCCACTCCCGACGGAGGACCTGGCCGCCCTGGTTCACGACGACGTCGAGGGTCAGGCGTTCCTCCACCTGATAGTTGCGCGTGACGACGCAGTCCAGCACCCGATCGATGGCCTCGGCCTCGGCCTCGGCCAAGAATCCGATCCTGCCCAGGTTGACCCCCAGCACCGCAACCCCGGCGTTTTTCGCCAGCTCGGCTGCCCGCAAGAAGGTGCCGTCGCCGCCGAGGACCAGCACCAGCTCGCATCCCTCGGCCGCGTGCGGGTCGGCCTCGACGACCTCGATCTCGACGCCCATCGCCCGCATCTCGCCGGGAGCCAGGTGCAGCGAGCCCCTGTCGACGGCCTCAGTGGAGAGTAAGCGCACCGCAATGCCGTTGTCGCCCAATACCTTCACTATCCGACGAGCGGTCTCTGTCGCCTCGTCGCGCCCGGTGTGGACCACCAGCAGGACGGTGCGGGGCACGCTCGGTTGACCACTCATCGCGGGCCCTCCGCCACGGCGCGGCGCACGGCGTCGCCCAACTCGTCTCCCGCCAGCGCCCGATCGGTCTCGGCGCGCAGCCACACGAAGTACTCGACGTTACCCGAGGGGCCCGGCAGCGGGCTGGCCGCGACGCTGACCGTCTGCCACCCCAGCTCCCCGGCGCTCCGCGCGACGGCCAGCACCGAGTCGGCGCGCAAGTCGGGATCGCGCACCACCCCGCCGGCGCCCACCTGGCCCTTCCCCACCTCAAACTGCGGCTTCACCATGGGAACGATATCCGCGCCCGGCCACGCGCACCGAACCAGCGCGGGCAACACGGTGGCCAGCGAGATGAACGACAGGTCGGCCACCACCAGGTCGGCCGGCCCGCCGATCGCCTCGGGCGTCAGGTCGCGCACGTTGGTCCGCTCGACGACGACCACCCGGGGGTCGCTGCACAGCGACCAGGCCAGCTGCCCGTATCCCACGTCGGCGGCGACCACCCAGGCGGCCCCGCGGTCCAGCAGCACCTCGGTGAACCCGCCCGTCGACGCCCCGGCGTCCAGGCAGCGGCGGCCCGCCGCGGATATCCCGAACGCGTCCAGCGCGCCGATGAGTTTGTGCGCCCCGCGCGACACCCAGCCACGATCGCCGTCGGCGACGGTCAGCTTGGCGGTGAGGGCGACCGCGGTGCCGGCTTTGCGGGCGGGCAGTCCGTCGATACTGACCTTCCCGGCGCCGATCAACTCCGCGGCCTGCTGTCGCGACCGGGCGAGGCCGCGCCGCACCAGTTCGGCGTCAACGCGGGCACGGCGCGCCACCGCACTAGCCGTTCTCGGCCGACTCCAGCGCGGCCAGCAGCACGTCGTGCGCCTCGGAAAGACGGCGCGCTACGTCCTCGAGCTCGGCCAGAGACGGCCCGTCCGCTGAAGTTTCGGAGTCCCCGGGGTCGGGGAGCCCGGCGAGCAGAGTGTCGATTTCGGTGCGAATGCGGTCAGGGTGGATGTCCATCGCGTCTCTAGGCTAGTCACCCCTCAGCCGGGGTGCAGCAACGACCAGTGTCGCAGGGCGTCGCGGGCCCGCTCGTCGCCGGCCCTGATGTGCGTCGGGGCGGCCGGAGCACCCCACACCGCGCCGGCCACCGCGCGCACGACCGCCAGCCCGTCTCCCTGCGCGTGGCCGTCGCCGTCGGCACTCACGGTCAGCGCCGTGCCGGCGACCTCCACGCGCCAGCCGGGTTGCGGGCCCACCGCGAGCGACGCGGCGCTGCAATGCAGGGAGCGCAGGTCGTGGCCGAGGTAGGTGGGGCGGTGAACGGCGTCGGCGAACACCGCGTCCCGCGCGGTACTGACCCCGCTGAGCACCATCAGGCTGGGTAGCCGGGCGGCGTTGGCGCCCTCGATGTCGGTGTCCAGCCTGTCCCCCACCACCAGCGGCGCGCGAAACTCGCCGCGCGCGACCGCGTCGGTCAGCAGCCGCGGCGCCGGTTTGCCGGCGACCTGTGGGTCGGCGCCGGTCGCCGCTCGCAGCGCGGCGACCATGGACCCGTTGCCGGGCAACAGTCCTCGTTCGGTGGGCAACGTGGGATCGAGGTTGGCCGCCACCCACAACGCGCCGGCCCGGATCGCCTGGGCGGCCTCGGCCAGGTGCGGCCAGCCGACGGTCAGGGACAGTCCCTGCACGACGGCGACGGGGTGATCGTCGTAGCGGCGCACCGGACGCAGCCCGACCGCAGCGACCTCGTCGGCCAACGCGTCGGTGCCCACGATCAGCACCGGGGAGCCCGGCGGCAGCTGATCGGCCACCAGCCGCGCGGCGCTCTGGGCGCTGGTGGCGACGTCGCCGGAGGCGGCCGCGAAGCCGAGATCGCCGAGGTGCGCCGCGACCTCCGCGGCGCTGCGGGACGCGTTGTTGGTGACGAAGAACGTGCGGCTGCGCACCGCGGCGAGCGCCTGCACCGCGCCCTCGGTGGGGCTGCGACCACGAAACGCCGTACCGTCCAGGTCGATCAGCAGGCAGTCGTAGTCCTGCGCGATGGTCGTCATGTCAGGCGAGCTCGCCGACCCGGTCCTCGGCGTCGGTGACACCCTCGACGTCGGCACCCGCGCAACGCAGGAACCACTGCAGCGCCTCGTCCCTGCGGTCCAGCGCGAGCAGCGTATCGGCGTAGGCGTAGAACAACCGCGCCGCGGTGGGGCCTTTGCGCGCCGGATCCAGCTGCGGCGTGGACAGCACGGTCAGCGCCTGCTCGAGCTGCCCGAGATCGGCGCGCGCGCCGGCGGCGACGATGCGCAGTTCGTCGGCGTCATCGCCGCTGAGCCCGGCGGCCTCGGGCCCGCGCGCCAGCTCGATCGCGCGTTCCGGGCGACCCAGTCCGCGTTCGCAATCGGCCATCAGTGCCAGCAACGACGATGCGCTGCCCATCCTGCGGGCGGCGCGCAGCTCCGACAACGCCTGGGCCCAGTCGCCGCACTGATAGGCGGCGATGCCGACGGCTTCGCGAACCGCGGCGATCCTGCTGGAGCGGGCCCGCGCTGCGCGTGCGTGACCGAGCGCCGCCTCCGGATCCTCATCCAGCAGTGCGCCGGCGGCGACCAGGTGGCGGGCGACCACCTCGGCGGTCGCCCGATCCAGGGTGCTCAGCTCGCGGCGGATCTCGGGAGCCAGCTGGCGGGCATCAACGTCGGTGGGGATGGCGGGTGCGTCGTGCGGCGCGCGGTCGCCACGGTATTGATGGCCGTCGGCACTCTTGGACTGGGCGGGACGAGCCCGGCCGGGCCCCGACCAGGCCCCCGATGCCGGGCGCGGCCGCCGCTCCCTGCCGGGTTGCTGCCTGTCGTCGACCACGCTGCCGAGAATACGGGGCCGCCCCGACCCGACTAGGACTGCAGCCGGTTCGACAGCAGCGGTGCCATCATCGCCGGACAGTACGTCGCGACCGCGACGACGGCGAACTTGCCCGCGACGGGGTAGGACATGCCGGTGTCCTCGGCCATCCTGGCCACGACGGCGTCGAACGACCCGCCGGGGGAGAACAACGACGGGCACACCGACTGACCCAGCGCCTGGGTGGTGGCCGGCTGGGAGTAGGCGATGCCGTTGTTGGTCAGCGCCGACAGGAAAGTAGTACCCAGCATGTCCGCGCGGATGGGCGCCGCCACCGTTGCGGCCAGGGCGACCAACGCCGTAGCCAGTCCCAGGAACCGCACCAGGGTCAATTGCGCACGCGTCGGCCAAGTCATCGTGACAACTTTGGCCAACGCGGATCACAACCAAGGCACGGTGGGATAAAGGTTTGCACGCCGCCGCGTTTTGCGGTCGCGGACCGTTCTCGCCGCGTACTAAAGCTTCTCGACTCCGGCGATGTTGCGCTTGCCGCGGCGAAGCACCAACCAACGACCGTGCAGGAAATCCGAGGCCTCCGGTGCCCACTGGTCGCTCTCGATGCGGACATTGTTGACCGAGACGCCGCCTTCGCTGATCGTGCGGCGGGCGGCCTTCCTGCTCTCGGACAGGCCACTGGCCACCAGGAGGTCGACGATGCCGTCGGGAACGCCGGCCCCGAGTTCGGCCACCGCCGTCTCGCGCAGCGCGGCCGCCAGCGTCGGTTCATCCAGGCGGTCGAGCTCACCGTGCCCGAACAGCGCCCCGCTGGCGTGCTCGACGGCCTCGGCGGCCGCCTCGCCGTGCACCAGGACGGTCAGCTCGCGGGCCAGCCGTCGCTGCGCGGCGCGTTGGTGCGGGCGCACGGCGGTGGCCTGCTCCAGCTCGGCCAGCTCGTCGGCCGCCAGGAAGGTGAACCACCGCAGGTAGCGGATCACGTCGGCGTCGGCGGTGTTCACGAAGTACTGGTACCAGGCATAGGGGGTGGTCATCTCCGGGTCCAGCCACAGGCTGCCGCCGCCGGTGGATTTGCCGAACTTGGTGCCGTCAGAGGCGGTCACCAGCGGGACCGTCAGCGCGTGCACGGACGCACCCAGCTTCTGGCGGACCAGCCGGACCCCGGCGATGATGTTGCCCCATTGGTCGGAGCCGCCGATCTGCAGCGTGCAGCCGTGGCGCCGGTGCAGTTCGACGTAGTCGTTGGCCTGCAGCAGCATGTAGCTGAACTCGGTGTAGGAGATGCCCTCGCCCTCCAGGCGCCGGCGGATGGTGTCGCGATCGAGCATCACGTTGACCGAGAAGTGTTTGCCCAGGTCGCGCAGGAACTCGATCGCCGACAGCCGGCTGGTCCAATCCAGGTTGTTGACGACGATGGCGCCAGTCGGGGCGTCGCCGAAGTCCACGAACCGCTCCAGTTGACCGCCGATGCGCTCGGTCCACTGAGCGACGGTGTCAGCCTCGTTGAGGCTGCGCTCGCCAACCTCACGCGGGTCGCCGATCATGCCGGTGGCTCCGCCGGCCAGCACGATGGGTCGGTGCCCCGCGCGCTGGAACCGTCGCAGCGCCAACAGCGGCACCAGATGTCCGGCGTGCAGGCTGGGCGCGGTCGGGTCGAAGCCGGCGTAGACCGTCAGCGGCCCGCGTTGCGCTTCGGCGGCCAGCGCATCGAGGTCGGTGGACTGCGCGATCAACCCGCGCCAGCGCAGCTCGTCGAGGATCATGACGCCGATTTTTCCAGTGTGCGTCGGGCTAGTCGTCGGCGCCCGGCGCCGGCGCCCGCGGGCTGCGGCGGTAGGCCGACACCTCCGGCCGGTCGGCGAGCCACAGGCGCCACGGCCGGTCCGCCGCCTGACTGATCCCCACGCGCGGGCCCGCGACAACCGCGCCCACCGGCCCGCCGAGCGTCAGCCGCACCGGGGCGGCCGGGTCGAACACATCGATCCCGTTGTGGGACATGTCGATTCCCAACGCCGAACACAGGTTGCCCGGGCCGCGCGCCAGCGCGGTCTCGCGCACCGACTCCCCCCGCCGCGACCGGACTGTGGACAGGCCGTCCTCGATGGCAGCGGCCCTCAGCAAGACGGCCGCGGCGGTGCCGTCCGGCCCGCACGAGACGTTGGCGCAGACGTGGACCCCATGGCTGCGGTAGGTGTAGAGCCGCCCGGGTGGACCGAACATGACGGCGTTGCGGGCGCTGCGCCCGCGGTAGGAGTGGGCGGCGGCGTCCGGCCAGGGGCCCTCGGGTACTCCTCCGTAGGCCTCGACCTCGACGACCGTGGCGCGCACGCCCCGGCAGGCGATGGTGGCGCCGAGCAGCCGGTGCGCCGCCTCGACCGGGTCGACCAACAGCCGGCGTGCAGCCACCCGTCGAAAATACCGGCACCACGAACATGACAGGATCCCGGTGTCTCAAGGACGTCAGGGCAAAAGAATGGAGCCCACCTCATGCACGCGATCGACCCTGCCGCGACGGCGTGGCTCCTCGCCAGCACCGCCCTGGTCCTGCTGATGACGCCGGGCCTGGCCATCTTCTACGGCGGCATGGCCCGCACGACCGGGGTGCTCAACATGATCATGATGAGCTTCATCGCCATACCGCTGGTCACGGTGGCATGGCTGCTGGTCGGCTATACGCTCGCGTTCTCCGACGATGCAGCCGCCGGGCTGGTCGGCAACCTCGGACACGTCGGGATGGCCGGCATCACCCCCGGCACCGCCCATGGCGCGGTGCCGGAACTGCTCTTTGCCACATTTCAGTTGACGTTCGCGATCATCACCGCCGCCCTGGTCAGCGGAGCGATCGCCGACCGTGCCAAATTCGCCGCCTGGATGACGTTCGTCCCGGCGTGGGCGATCCTCGTGTATTCGGTTGTCGCCCACTGGGTGTGGGGGCCCGGCGGCTGGCTGGCGAAGCTGGGGGTGCTCGACTACGCGGGCGGCCTCGTCGTCGAGATCGTCTCGGGTTCCTCGGCCCTGGCGCTGGCGCTGGCGCTGGGGCCCCGCCTCGGCTTCAAGAAGGACGCCATGCGGCCGCATAACCTGCCGCTGGTCATGCTCGGTGTCGGGCTGCTGTGGTTCGGCTGGTTCGGCTTCAACGCCGGTTCGGCGCTGGCCGCCAACGGCACCGCCGCGGCCATCTTCCTCAACACGCTCGTCGCCGGCTGCCTGGGCATGCTCGGCTGGCTCTCGGTCGAACAGTTCCGCGACGGCCGGCCCACCACCTTCGGCGCGGCGTCCGGAGTGGTCGCCGGCCTGGTGGCCATCACCCCGTCGTGCGGCACCGTGGACACCCTCGGCGCGGCGGTCGTCGGACTCGCCGCCGGCTTCGTGTGCTCGTTCGCGGTGGGCGCCAAATTCCGATTCTCCTACGACGATTCGCTCGACGTGGTCGGTGTGCACTTCGTCGGAGGTGTCGTCGGCGTGTCCCTGATCGGGCTGCTGGCCACGTCGGTCATGACGTCGGGCCCGCGGGGCCTGTTGTACGGGGGCGGCCTCACCCAGCTCGGCAAGCAGTCGCTCGCGATCGTCGTCGTCGCGCTCTACGCGTTCGCCGTGTCGTTCGTGCTGGCCACGCTGATCGATCGGGTGATGGGCTTCCGGCTCAGCGCCGAAGACGAGACCACCGGTGTCGACCTGACGCAGCACGCCGAAACCGCCTACGCCGAGGGCGTGCACGGGCATCTGCCCCAGCGCGGCCCGGGTTCGCGCTCCGCATAACCGCGAGAGTGCGCCTGGCGACGGGTTTCGCGAGTGCGCCCGTCGGTAGCTGCACTCTCGTCGCCCTTGACAACGCCTCATCTCAGAACGATTATTCATCCCATGATGAGTTCATCGAGTGATGAATTACTGGCGAGGGGTCATCTCCCCGCGGTCAGCATCGAGCATCTGCGCGTTATCCGCGGCAAACGCGCGGCGCTGCATGACTTTTCGGTGCAGATCGCCCAGGGCACCATCACGGGCCTGCTCGGTCCATCCGGCTGCGGCAAGACCACGCTGATGCGCAGCATCGTGGGCACCCAGATCGTCAAGTCGGGCACCGTCACGGTGCTGGGCCGGCCCGCCGGAAGCCCGGCGCTGCGCCGGCGGGTCGGATACATGCCGCAGGATCCGACGATCTACAACGACCTGCGCATCGTCGACAACGTCCGCTACTTCGCCTCGCTCTACGGCTATGACAGCCGCGCCGCCAACGAGGCCATCGACCGGGTCGGCCTCACCGACCATCGGACCGCCTTCTGCGGCAACCTTTCCGGCGGCCAGCGCACGCGGGCGTCGCTGGCGTGCGCCCTGGTCTGCCAACCAGAGCTGCTCGTGCTCGATGAGCCCACCGTCGGTCTGGACCCGGTGCTGCGGGTCGATCTGTGGGAGCAGTTCACCGAACTGGCACGCGCCGGGACCACCCTGCTGGTCTCCAGCCACGTGATGGACGAGGCCGACCACTGCGACGACCTGCTGCTGATGCGCGAAGGCCACCTGGTGGCCCACACCACCCCGACCCGACTACGAGAGGACACCGGATGCACGTCACTGGAGGACGCGTTTCTGTCCATCATCCAGCGCAGCACGAAGCAAAAGGCGGGTTAGGGCTCAATGCCTACGCGGCGACGACGACGCGGATCCTGCGCCAGGTGGCAGCCGATCACCGCAGCGTCGCGCTGATCCTGCTGGTGCCGATCCTGGTCATCACGCTGATGTACTTCATGTTCGAAAACGCCCCGCACCGCCCGGGCTCCCCGTCGCCGTTCAACAACGCCTGTCTGATCCTGCTAGGCCTCTTCCCGCTCTTTGTGATGTTCATCATCACGTCGATCACGATGCAGCGCGAGCGGGCCTCCGGGACGCTGGAGCGCATCCTGACCACTCCCCTGCGCCGGCTCGACATGCTGATGGCCTACGGCACCGCGTTCTCGATTGCGGCTGCGGTGCAAGCGGTTCTGGCGTGCATCGTGTCGTTTTGGTTCCTCGGCTTCGACACCGCCGGCAGCCCGGTGTGGGTGTTCGTGATCGCGATCGTCAACGCCGTGCTGGGCGTCGGGCTCGGCCTGCTGTGTAGCGCGTTCGCGCGCACCGAGTTTCAAGCCGTGCAGTTCATCCCGCTGGTGATGGTGCCCCAGTTCCTGCTCGCGGGCATCATTGTGCCCCGTGCGTTGATGGCGCATTGGCTGCAGTGGGTCAGCAATGTGCTGCCGGCCAGCTATGCGCTGGAGGCCTTGCAGCAGGTGGGCGCGCACTCCGAGCTGACCTATATCGCGGAGCGCGACATCGTCGTCGTGCTCGGTTTCGCGATCGCCGCGCTGTGCCTGGCGGCGGCGACGCTGCGGCGGCGGACGCCCTAGTGGCGATCGCAAGCGCGGCGAGGCCGGGCGCTGCGGGTCGCCACGGAGGATCCTAGTGGCGGATACCAAGACCCGGCGGCGGCCGGGGCGCCCGGCCGGGACCTCCGACACCCGCAACTGCATCCTGGCCAGTGCCCGAGAGCTCTTCGCCAGCAAGGGGATTCGCAATACGTCGATACGGGCGGTCGCCGCGAGAGCGGGCGTCGACTCGGCGCTGGTCCATCACTACTTCGGCACCAAGGAAAAGCTGTTCGCCGCCGCCGTGCACATCCCGATCGACCCGATGGACATCATCGGGCCGCTGCGCGAGGTGCCGATCGAAGAGATCGGCTACCAGTTGCCGTCAATGCTGTTGCCGCTGTGGGATTCCGAGCTGGGCACGGGATTCATCGCGGTGCTGCGTTCGATCCTCGCCGGCTCGGAGGTCAACCTGTTCCGTACGTTCATCGAGGACGTGATCGCGGTGGAGGTGGGCCCGCGCGTCGACGATCCGCCGGGCAGCGGCGCCATCCGCGTCCAATTCGTCGCGTCACAGTTGGTGGGCGTGGTGATGGCGCGCTACATCCTGGAATTGCAGCCGTTCGCGTCGCTGCCCGCCGAGCAGATCGCGCGCACGATCGCCCCGAACCTGCAGCGCTACCTCACCGGGGATCTGCCGGACGGGCTTGCGCCGTGAGCCGGGCGTGCTCGTCGTCGTCGACGTCGCGGGCCTCGTCGATCAGCAGCACCGGGATGCCGTCCTCGATGCGGTAGGCCCGGCGCAGCCGCGGGTTGTAGAGCAACTCGCCCCCCGCGTCCCGGGAGACCAGCAGCAGCGGGCCCCGGTCTGCCGGGCACACCAGAATGCGCAGCAGGTCATCGTCGATCATCACGCCTCGCCACTCATCTCGGCCCGGACCCCCGGAGTCAGTCGGCGGAAATGTCCGGTGTCGGTATCGAAACACCACACCTGACGGCCCGGCTTGGGGATGCCGGCCGCGCGCAGGGCCCCGACGCTGGGACGGAAGCTGGCGCTCAGCGTCAGCTCTGGGACCACGTGCACGACGTCGGACCCCAGCCCGACGGGAATCTTCGCCACCGCCTCGGTCAGGTCGGCCGCGGTGATGGTGGCCCCGGGCAGCAGCGTTACCGCCGACACCGCGACCTGCCGGTCCCCGACCGGCACGTTGTAGGTGACCGCTAGGTCGACGCCGTTGATGCCGCCCAGCGCGTCGGTGACCGGTTCGGCGTAGACCAGACCGCGCGCGGTGCGCACCACCGAGCCGCGCCGGCCCATCAGCCAGTAGTCGCCGTCCTCGTCGCGACGGAACAGGTATTCGGTGGAGATCCAGGTGTCGCCGGCGGCGAACACCCCCCGCTTGACCGACGCAGTGGGGTCGATCGGCCCGTTGGATGCCGCGAGCAGCACCCCCACCTGGTTGACCTCGGCGGTCTGCACGAAGCCGCGCTCGTTCTCCAGGATCAGGTCGCTTTCGGTGTCATAGGCCCCCAGTTCGATCCGCCCGGCGCCGGGCAGCGGGCGGCCTTTGCTGCCGATCTTGGCGCCCGACACGTTGGCCAGGACGGCATGCCCGTCGGTGGTCGCGAAGAACTCCACCACGCGGGCGGGGGCGAAGGAGTCGAGGACACGCGCCCACAAGCCGGTCGGCATGCCCGAGCCGATGAACAGCCGCACCGGGTGGTTGCCGTGCAGCACGAACGCCGGGTCGTCGACGACCTCGCGGAGCATCGCCCACGTGTAGGACACCACAGTGACGCCGTACTGGCGCACCTCGCGGATGAAACGCTCGGGGTCCAGGCCCCGTGACAACGCGATCCGCGTGCCGCCCACCACCGCGCCGCCGAGGCTGACCAGCAGCGCCGACTCGTGGTGCAGCGGAGTCAGACAGTACACGGTGTCGCGGCGGTCCAAGGTGGCCGTGGACGCGGTGCCGAACGCCGACACCGCCCAGCGGTAGTTGGTGATGTGCTTGGCGACCAGCTCGCCGCCGACGGTGGTGAACGCGACGAACGCCAGGTCGCGGGCCAGCCCCGGGTTGGGCCGGTACCAGGCCGGCAGCTCGACGGCGTCGGGGTCGATGCGCTCCATGTCGATGACGTCGGCGCCCTCGGGCAGGTCCAGCTCGCGGGTCTCGCCGCCGCCGAGCACCAGCACCTGCCCGGTCGTCTGGCGCCCGGTGGCGAGCACCGCGTCCAGGTTGGTGGGGTCGGTCAGGATTTCCGACACTCCCCCGAGGTGCGCCGAGGCGGCCAAATCGGCGTCGGCGCGCATCACCACGGCAACCGCGCCCAGCCGGGACAGCGCGACGATAGCGACCAGCGCGCTGGGTCGCGTCTCCATCACCACGCCCACCCGGTCGCCCTGCCGTACTCCGACGTCGATGAGGCCGCGCACGACGTTGTCGATCCGCCGGTTCACCGCCTCGTAGGTGTGCACCCGCCCGTCGAACAAGAGGAACTCGCCCTGGGGCGCGGCGCAGGCCTGCTCCTCGATGATGCGGCCCAGCGAGATCCGGGTGTGATCGTTGATCTGACCGAGCCGGGCCAATCGCGGCAGCGTCCTGACCGTCTCGACGGCCAGCGTGCGCAGGGACTTGTTGGCTGTCACGACCGCCTCGGCCGTACCGCGCGCCATCGCCAGCGCCGCCCCGGAGACTTCCCCGATGCCGTGGGCGAGCCGCGAACTCAACGCCACCCCGCTGTCGGTGCGCTGTCCGGGCTGATCGGCCATCACCTCGATGCCGGCCGGTTTGTCGCCACCGCCGGAAAGCCACTTCACCCAGTCGGCGACCGTGGGCCAGCTCTGCTGCGCCGCCTTGCTCCCCACCACCAGACCGAAATGTCCTGTGCGGATGATACATTCGTAGACTTCGGCGTTCGGGGCGGCGCGGCGGATGCCGCGCACCGACGCGGGCTGGCCGATGTCGTCGACTTCGCCGACGAACGCCAGCACCGGGCAGGTGATGTCGGTGAGGGTGACCATCTGTCCGTTGATCGCGAAACCGCCGGTCATCATCCGATTGTGCGCGATGAATTGCTTGAGCAGCTCCGAGACGGCGGGGCCCGACCAGGCGATCCAGCCCTCGGACTCGAGGAATCTGCGCTGCTGCTCGCGCGGCAGCAGCGCCTCCCGGTCATGCAGTTGGCGCACGAAGTCGAGGCGGGCTTTGGCGGTCTTGAGCGGGTCGAGCATCTGAAACCCTGTGCGCGCCAACCAACTTGGAATGTCCAGCCAGCTGAAGACATGGTCGGCCATGAAATTGGCGGCCGCGGCGCCCAGGTTCGGCGGGATGTTCATCGGCAAGGCGGCCAGGGTGTCCACCGGGGAGCCGAACGCGACGATGCCGGCGATGTTCTTCGAACGCCGGTAGGCCGCGGTCTGATAGCAGAACATGCCGCCCTGCGAATACCCGACCAGGTGCACATCGCTGCCGGTGGAGTCCCGGACGGTGTCGATGGCCTGGCTGAGCGCCACGATGTGGTCGGCGAGGTTGCGCCGCATGCCGCCTTCGACCTTGTCGGGCGAGCCGAAGTCGATCACCCACGGGTCCAGTCCGTTGGCGTGCAGGATTCCCACCGCGCCTTCGTCACGAGTGACGTCCCACATGTCCGCCGACATCATCATCGGGTGCACCATCAGCACCGGCGGACCCACGTTCCCCTGCCCAAGCCGGCTGTCCGGGGGGAAATAGCGCCGAAGCTTGTACATCGCCACGCTCTCGACGATCTGCGACGGCGACGGGACGCTGCCGGTTTCCAGGCCTCCGAGTCGCAGGACCTCCAGCCCGTTCTGCGCGGTGGCGACCAGGCGCCCAACCGGCCGTGTGATCACCGACAAGTTCAGATCCACCCATGCTCCCTGATTCTCGACAGCCTGGACATCATGGCACATGAGCACCCTTTGCGTCCCTGATCAGGCTGTTCGCCGGCCGGCTGCGACGGTGTGGGTGCCCGGCGTCGGCGTCCAGCTAAGGTCGTCCCGGTGGCGCACCTGTTGGGGGCCGAGGCCGTACACCTGGAATATCCGACTCACGTGGTCTTCGAGTCGGTCACGCTCGGCGTCAACGACGGCGCGCGCATCGGCATCGTCGGACGAAACGGGGACGGCAAGTCCAGCCTGCTCGCCCTGCTGACCGCAGAACTGCGGCCGGACTCGGGTCGGGTCACCGCCCGCACCGGGCTGCGGGTGGGAGCCGTGAGCCAGGCCGACACCCTGGACCCGAACCGGACCGTGGGCTGGACCCTCGTCGGCGACCAGGCCGAACACCAGTGGGCGGGCGAGCCGCGGGTCCGCGACGTCGTCGCAGGCCTGGTGGCCGACATCGGGTGGGACGCGCGGGTGGGCACCCTCAGCGGAGGGCAGCGACGTCGAGTGCAGCTGGCCCGGCTGCTGGTCGGCGAATGGGACGTGATCGCCCTCGACGAGCCGACGAATCACCTCGACATCGAAGGCATCAGCTGGCTGGCCGAGCATCTGCGGCAGCGCTGGGCCCGCAACACCGGCGGCCTGTTGCTGGTCACCCACGACCGCTGGTTCCTCGACGAGGTCGTGACGACGACATGGGAAGTACACGACGGCGTCGTCGAACCCTTCGACGGCGGGTACGCGGCCTACGTGCTGCAGCGCGTCGAGCGCGACCGGCTGGCTGCGGGCGCCGAGGCCAAGCGGCAGAACCTGATGCGCAAGGAACTGGCCTGGCTGCGCCGGGGTCCGCAGGCGCGGACCTCGAAGCCCAAATTCCGCATCGAGGCCGCCAACCAGCTCATATCCGACGTGCCACCGCTGCGCAACACCGTCGAATTGGCCAAGTTGGCCAGCACCCGGCTGGGTAAGGACGTCATCGACCTTCTCGACGTCTCGGTTTCGTTCGGCGGCCGTCCGGTGCTGCGTGATGTCGAATGGCGGATCGGCCCGGGCGAGCGCACCGGCATCCTCGGCGCCAACGGTGCGGGCAAGTCGACGCTGCTGGGCTTGATCGCCGGCACCGTCCGGCCCGACAGCGGGCGCGTCAAGCGCGGGAAAACTGTGCGCCTGGCCGTGCTCGACCAGCAGGGCGAGATGCTGTCCCCGATGGCCGGGGACCGGATCGCCGATGTGCTGGGCCGGCTGCGCGGCGGCTACCAGGTCGACGACCGCGAGGTCACCCCGACACAGCTGCTCGAGCGGCTCGGGTTCGGCGGGCGCATGCCTCAAGGCCAGCTCTCGGCACGTGTCGGCGAACTGTCCGGCGGCCAGCGGCGGCGGCTGCAGCTGATGCTCACGCTGTTGGCCGAGCCGAACGTGCTGTTGCTCGACGAGCCCACCAACGACGTCGACACCGACATGCTCACCGCCACCGAGGACCTGCTCGACTCCTGGGCGGGCACGTTGATCGTCGTGTCGCACGACCGCTATCTGCTGGAACGAGTCACCGATCAGCAGTACGCGATCCTCGACGGCCGGCTGCGGCATCTGCCCGGCGGCATCGACGACTACCTCCAGCTGGCGGCCCGGCGAACCGCTGCGGCCGCAGCCGGCCCGCAGGCGGTATCCGGGTCCGGCCCGGCGGCCGTCTCGCGCGCCGGGGCCGCGATGTCCGGGGCCGAGCGGCGTGCCGCCGAGAAAGAGCTGGCGTCGATCGACCGCCAACTGGCGCGCCTGGCCGAACGGATCGCGACCAAACATCGCGAACTCGCCGAACACGACCAGTCCGACCACGTCGGACTGGTCGGACTGACCCGGTCACTGCGCGGCCTGGAAGGCGACGTCGCCACCACCGAGGCGCGCTGGCTGGAGCTCTCGGAGATGCTCGAACAGTCCTCGCCGTGACCTCGAGGTCAGCGGGCAGGAGGGCGCCCGCGGGTCAGTGCCAGCGCAACAACACCAGTTCGGAACAGAATCCTGGTCCCATCGCGAGCATCAGCCCGGGGCTTTCGCTGGGCGGCGGCTTGGCGATGGTGTCGCGCAGGATGTGCAGCACCGAGGCCGACGAGAGGTTGGCGATCTCCCCCAGGGAGCGCCACGTCAACTCCAGCGCCTCGGGCGGCAGTTCGAGGCTCTTGGTGATCGCGTTGAGGACCTTGGGGCCGCCGGGGTGGGTGACCCACGCGCCGATGTCGTCCTTGGTCAACCCGTGCGCGGCGAGGAACCCGGTGACGTCGTCGGCGAGATACCGGTCGATGAGTGTCGGCAGCTCCGGGGACAGCACCAGTTGGAAGCCGGCGGAACTGACGTTCCAGCCCATGATGTTCAGCGAGTCCGGGTACAGGCGGCTGCGTGAGTCGACGATGTCCGGACCGCTGGCGCGGACCTGTGTGTCGCGCTGTGCCCGGCGCTCACCGACGGCCACCACCGCGGCCGCGCCGTCACCGAAGAGCGCGCTCCCGACCAGACCCGACACGGTCGGTTTGCACGCCGGATACGTCAGCGAGCACAGTTCCACCGACAGCAAGACGGCGACATCGTCGGGCGCGCCGCGCAGATAGTCGTGCAGTCGGCCCACACCTGCAGCACCGGCCGCGCAGCCGAGGCCGAACAACGGCATCCGGCGTACATCGGGTCGCAGTCCGAGCCGCCCGGCGATCCGGGCATCCAGCGACGGCACCGCGACGCCGGTCACTGTCGTGGTGGCGATCATGTTGATGTCCTGGGGCTTCAGGCCCGCCTCGTCCAGCGCGCCCAGCAGAGCCTGGCAGCCCAATTCGACCGCGTTGTCGATGAAAATCTCGTTCGCCTCGCCGAAGTCGGTCAGCGACGCGTACCTTTCCAGCGGAAGCACGAGGTGCCGGGCGTTGACCTTCGCTGCGGCGTGCAGGCGCCGCACGATTTCCTCATGTTCTTTCAGCCCGGGGAATTCGACGAACTGGTCGGTGATCTCGCTCTGGCTGTACCTGTTCGACGGCAATGCCCCGAATACGCCCGCGATGACGCTCAATTTCTCTACCTCCGGTGCCCCCACCATGAAGATCCCCGTAGCACGAATCCTAGGGCGTAATTTTCAATGCCGCAAAGTCAAGCTATTCAACACATGTCGCATTGCGACGCAGTCTCCGTTGCGTAATCGCGCATGCCCACGGGAATTTCATCACCGAACGTCATCGGGTTCGTCCGGGTCGAGTGCCATTGCCACCAAAGCGTCGGGACTCAGCGAATCGATATCCTCGGCGTCGACGGATGCGTCGCGAACCGGAGGCTCACCGGCAAGCAGCAGAAGCTCGTCGAGCAATCCGGTGCGTCGCAGTTCTCGCAGCGGGATCTTGCGCAGCGTCGACCAAATCCTTTCCTCTTCGGATACTCCGGCCCCGCTGCGACGAAGGAGCTGGTGCAGGTGCTCGGCCAACGCGGCCGGCGTGGGATAGTCGAAGATCAGGGTGCGCGGCAAAGCCAACCCGACGTCGCTGCTGAGGCGATTGCGCAGCTCGACTCCGGTCATCGAGTCGAATCCGGAGTCTTGGAAGGCCCGTTCGGCGTCGATGTCTTCACCGGCAGGGTGCCCCAGAACAATCGCCGCATTCGCGCACACGAGTTCCACGAGCCGCCGACGCCGATCTTCGGCCGACGGCGCGTGCAGCCCATCGGCCGGCGTCGACTCCCGCGGTGGCGTCCCCCCTCGTTCGCCCAACCAAAATCGCTGCCTGGCAAAGCCGTACGTGGGCAGCTCGACCAGCTGGACGCCCACGTCGGCAAACGCAGCGGCCCAGTCCACGGTGACGCCGCCAACGAACAGTCGCCCGGCAGCATCGAGGAAGGAGTCGATTTCGGAACGGTCCTTGGCCATCGTCACCACCGCGGTGGCGCGCTCGTTCGCCAGGGTCTGCTCCAGGGCCGCGCTCAAACCGCTCCCGGGGCCGACCTCAACGAAGACGCCGACCCCCAGCGACTCGGCCAACTCGACGCCGTCGACGAAGCGCACCGGGCGACGCACATGTTCCACCCAGTAATCCGGCGACCCGTACCCGTGACCGGCTAACCGACCAGTCACGTTGGATATCAGCGTAATTCGCGGTCGATTGGGCTCCACAGCGGCCACCGCCGCACCGAAGTCCTCGATCATCGGCTCCATCAAGGCTGAATGAAACGCGTGCGACACCGCCAGCCGGCGCGCCCGTCGGCCACCCCGGGCCAATCGGTCTACCACGGCGTCCACCGCATCCGCGGCACCGGAGAGCACCACCGAGGCAGGACCGTTGACTGCAGCGATGCTCACACCGTCGGCGAGGAAGGGGGCCACCTCCGACTCCGCCGCCGCCACCGCGATCATCACTCCGCCCTCGGGAAGCGCGGCCATCAACCGGCCCCGCGCCGCCACGATCTCGGATGCGTCCCGAAGCGACAGCACGCCGGCGACATAGGCCGCGGCGATCTCACCCACAGAATGCCCCATCACCAGATCGGGCACCACACCCCACGATTGCCACAACGCCGCCAATGCCACCTCGACGGCGAACAGTGCCGGCTGAGAAAACTCGGTGCTGTACAACAGGTCTGGGTCTTCTCCCCACATGACGTGCTTCAGCGGCAGCCGCATCCGGGCATCAAGCAGCTGTGCGGCGTCATCAAAGGCCTTGGCGAACAACGGAAACCGCCCGTATAGTTGGCGCCCCATAGTCAACCATTGTGCGCCCTGACCGGGAAAGACGAACGCCGTCTTCCCCACCGGCCGCGCCCGCCCCACGATGACGCCGGCGGCCGGTTCGCCCGCGGCCAAACCCGCCAGAGCGGCCGTCAACTGCTCGCGACACGACCCCCACAGCACCGCCCGATGCTCGAAAATCGAACGCGTGGCGATCAACGACCACCCCACGTCGCAGGCCCGGAGCCCCGTCTGTGCCGACACATGCGCCAGCAACCGGCTCGCCTGGTTCACCAGCGCTGCCGACGAGCGCGCCGACAGCACCCACGGCACCGCCACGTCGACGCTGTTGACCAACGGGTTTCCCGCAGTCGGGGGCGCCTGCTCGACGATCACGTGCGCGTTCGTCCCACCCATCCCGAACGACGAGACCCCGGCCCGCCGCACGCCACGCGGCCACGGCAACGGCGTCGTGTTGACCTGCAGCCCGAACATCGGCAGGTCCAGCGTGGGGTTGGGTGCCGAATAGTTGAGGCTCGGCGGGATCACGGCGTTTTCGATCGCCAGCACGGCCTTCAGCAGGCCGGCGATCCCCGCGGCGCCACCGGCGTGGCCGATGTTGGTCTTCACCGATCCCACCCGCAACGGTTCCGCGCGCCGTCCCGCGAAGACCTCCCCCAGCGCGTTCGCCTCCACGGGATCGCCGACCGGGGTGCCCGTGCCGTGTGCCTCGACGTAGTGGATGTCGCCGGCGTCCAGCCCAGCCCGCGCCAGCGCGTCGCGGATGACGTCGGCTTCTCCGGGGACCGACGGCACGGTCTGACCGGCGGCGGTGTGCCCGGCGTTGCCGACCGCGCTGCCCCGGATGACGGCGCGGATGCGGTTGCCGTCGTCGAGGGCGGCGGGCAGCGGTTTCAGCAGCACCAGGCCGGCGCCTTGGCTTCGCACGTAACCGTCCGCGCGCGCGTCGAACGCATAGGTGTGGCCCGACGGCGACACCGCACCGAACGCCGTTTCCAGCGCCTGGGTCTCGTCCGCCAGATTCAACTGGACGCCACCGGCCATCGCCAGCGCCGACTCACCGAGGCGCAGGCTTTCGCAGGCCAGGTGCACGGCGACCAGCGACGACGACTGCCCGGCATCAACGGCCAAACTGGGTCCGCGCAGCCCGAACGCATACGACACCCGGTTGGCGATCATGCCCCGCGCGATGCCGGCGAAAGACTGATGGTCGGGCTGCTCAGCCGCACCGGTCAGCGTCAACAGGGCGTAGTCGTCGGTCATCCGCCGAGATAGACGCCGACCTGGGTTCCGACCAGCGTCCCCGGAACCAGGAAAGCGTCTTCGAACAGTTCCCAGGCCAGCTCGAGGGCCAATCGCTGCCGAGGATCCATGGCCCGGGCCTCGCGCGGTGAGAGATTGAAGAACTCGGCGTCGAACCCGGCGACGTCCTCGATGGACGTCCCGGCTTCGACCCCGTCTGCGATCAGATCCCAGAAGTCCCGGGGGCCGGCCGCGGACGGGAACCTGCACGCGAGCCCGATGATCGCCACGTCTGCCGAGTGCGTGGCGTGCCTCACGGCGTGAGGTCTGGCACGACCGGCGTCGCCCGTCGATCCGCGGCGCATGACCCGACCTCCCGCCCCGAGATGGCTGTGGGTACCGCAGCGCGGACGCTCGTCGTGACGCCGCGTTCGGCGGGCCGGCCGCCGCCTTCGGTCGCGCGCACGTCCACACCGAGAAACCGTTGCATGAAAACGAACGTACCGCTGCCCACCACTGTGCGAAACAGTGAGGCGACCAGTTCCGGCTAGGGCCCGGCGTCCTCATCGAGGAGCGCGAAGAGCTGACTTTCGGTGGCGGTGGTGATGTCGTCGTCGAACGGGGCTTCCGAATACGCCGGTTCGGGTGGCGCGGTCAGGCCGGCGAGCATGGCCTGCAGCCGACCCCCCAACCGTGCCCTGTCCTCGGGGCTCCAGTCGGGTCGGTCCAGCACGGTTTGGAGTTGTCTGGCCGCGTCGTTGAACCGGGCCAGTGGATCCTGCTGTGTGTCGACGGACGGTGTTGGGCTGCTGGCAAGTTCGGCGTCGAGGTATTCGGCCAGGGCCGACGGCGTGGGGTGATCGAAGATTGCCGTGGGTGACAGCGTCAACCCGGTAGCCGTCTTGAGCCGGTTACGCAACTCGACAGCGGTCAGTGAGTCGAACCCGAGGTCTTGGAAAGGCTTGTCGCCGTCGAGGTCCGCGACACTGTGACCCAACACGGTCGCGGCGTTGCCGCACACCAGGTCGACCAGTTCGCGACGGCGTTGCTCGGCGGTCATGCCATCCAACCGCGCCCGCAAGCCGGTCGCCGCCATGGTGGCGTCGGCGTCGGCGACAACGCGTCGTGCCGGCCGGGCAGCCAGCTCGGCCAACAGCGGAGGTAGATCGGGAGCGTTGCCGGACAACGTCATCCGGTCCAGGCGGGTGGCCACCACGACGGCCCGCTCCTCGAGTAGGGCCGTGTCGAACAATTCGAGCGCCTGTTCGGTGGACAGGGCCGCAAGCCCGGCTCGGGCCATGCGGGATTTGTCACGATCGCCGAGGTGGGCGGTCATGCCCGAGGCCTGCTCCCACAGTCCCCAGGCCAGCGACAAACCGGATAGGCCGTGCGCACGCCGGTGGGCGGCCAGCGCGTCGAGAAAACTGTTCGCCGCAGCGTAGTTGCCCTGGCCTGGGGCGCCCATAATCCCGGCCAGCGACGAAAAGAGGACGAATGCCGACAGATTCAGGCCCTGGGTCAGTTCGTGCAGATTCCAGGCCCCATCGACCTTGGCGCGCAGCACGGTGTCCACACGGTCCGGGGTCAATGACGCGACCATGCCGTCGTCGAGGACACCGGCGGCGTGAACCACGCCCGTCAACGGATACTGCTCGGGCAGGCCGGCCAGCAGCGCCGCCAGCGCGTCCCGATCGGCCACGTCACAGGCCACCACAGATACGTGCGCGCCCCCCTGCGACAACTCCTCCGCCAACCCGCCGCTGCCCTCGGTCAACTGACCGCGACGACCGGCCAGTACCACGTGAGGGACGCGATAGCGGTTCACCAGGTGACGCGCCACCGCCGAGCCGGCCATGCCGGTTCCGCCGGTGATCAACACCGTGCCCGCGGCCAGCCCGACGCCGGGCGCACCGGGCACCGTGAGCACCACCTTGCCGATGTGGCGCGCCTGACTCATGAACCGGTAGGCGTCCGCGACGCGGCGCACGTCGAACGTCGTGACCGGCAACGGCGTCAACACGCCGTCGGCGAACAACGCCGTCAATTCGGCCAGCATCGTCGCGATGCGGTCTTCGCCGGCTTCCATCAGATCGAAGGCCCGGTAGCGGACATCGCGATGCTGGGACGCAACGGTGTGCGGGTCGCGCAGGTCCGTCTTACCCATCTCGATGAAACGCCCGCCGGGGGCCAACAGCCGCAACGACGCGTCGGTGAACTCACCGGCCAGCGAGTTGAGCACCACGTCCACACCGGCACCGCCGGTGACTTCGGAAAACTTCGACTCGAAA
>NZ_JBYCLC010000341.1:0-2267 GCF_057473685.1 Mycobacterium sp. TH-M116
CTGCTCACTCTCGCGCGCCGCAGGGGAGTTCGCCTCGTCACTTTCGACGCAGCCGTTGTTTCTCTTGCGCAGGGAAGCGATGTGGAACTGCTCACGATGCTTTGAGCCTGGCCGCAGTTGAGCTTCGCGCCGGAGAGGTTTCGCCACCTATCGGCGAAGATCGAAATACGGATCAGGAGGCCGGATCTGGACGTTGGGTGGATTCGATCGGCGCGTGCGACAGGCCCGTGGTCGAAAGCGGCCTCGACGGCCTCATGGCACCTGGCGATGCAACGAGCGAGTGCGACGAACACCGAGGTTCGGCCCGCGGGAACTCGGCGCGCCCACTTGACGACCAATAGGCGGGAAAACATCAACGCGGCGCGACAGTAAGGAACGGCCTTGACTGAAGTGGCAGTAACCGGGCCCGGTAGGGCGGAAACCGGGCGAGTCGAACTCGACCTGACAGGCCTGTCGTGCGGTGCATGCGCGAGGCGCGTCGAGAAGGCGCTGAACAGGATCGACGGAGTGCGGGCGTCGGTCGACTTCGGCGCCAGGGTGGCGACGGTCGAGGCCGGTCCGGGTATCGACGTAGCCGACCTGTGCGCGGCCGTGAGAAAGGCCGGTTACGGTGCCGCGGTGCGCATGGAGGGAGGCGGTGAAAGAGTTGACGTGCTTGAGGAACAACAGCTCTCGCCGTTACGGACCGCCATTGCGGCCGTGACGTTGCTGCTGCGCTGGTTGATTTCTCCCTGGCATGCTCGCTGAGGACGTCGGTTCGGCCAGAACTCGGCAGGACTAGCTGTCGGCGTTTTTCGATGACGCCAGCACGTCTTGCGCCAGGAAGGACCCGACCGAATGCGGGGTCGCGGCAACCTCGGCCACAGAATCGACTGCAAGGGCGATGGTTGGAAGGTCGGCAAGGTACTCAGCGTAGTGGCGCCCACCCAGCCGCATGCCCAGGCTCACCCAGGCGTCGACCACCGCCCACCGGCGCGGATTCTCCCTCGCCCAATCGCTCTGGTCGAGCCTGAGTTTCCATTCCGTGATCTCGAGTTCGTCGAGCGAGTACGCGCCGAGCAGCTCCGCATACGAGACCTCCTCGCCGCGGACGACGGTGATGCCGCGTCCCAGTTCGTGCGGCCCCGGCGATTCCGGCAACAGCCCGAGGATTGCTGTCGCGGCTGCCCAGGCTGTGGTGACTTCTTCGGTCAACGTCACGGCGGGGTAGGCGCCCGATGCGACGCATGCATCGACAACCGAGACCAAAACATCTGCTGCAGCGAGTGATTGGTGGCCCTCACCGAGGACGCGCGGCAGTCGCACAATGGTGAAATCGAGCCCCCGCGGCGACCCGGCCACCGCCAACTCGGCGAGCGCCTTCGACGCCGCGTAGGGGTACGGCGCGTGGCGGGGGTCGGTGACGCGGGCTACGGAGACATCGGCATTGACGACGAACGTCGACAGATGCACCAGTCGCGCACTGTGGTGTGCGCACGCGTCGACTGCGGCGGCAACCAAGTCCACGTTGGCCGGGCGAAGGTCGCGGTACGGCGACAGGACGCTGGTGTTCCCGATGCAGTTCACCACTGTTGCGGGGGCGCAACTGCCGAGCAGGGCATCCAGGTCTGCTGGGGCGAACCGCGCAGGGAGTTGGTGGACTCGCACGCCCTCGACGCTGCGGAGATCCGCCCACGAACCACGTTCGGGCAGTGCGGCCCTGGTCGCCAGCACCACCTCCGGGCGAAGCAGTCCGGCACGCTTCAGTTCGACGACAGCCCGGGCGAATCCGGTTCCGAGAATCCCCGACGCACCCAGCACCAGGATCGACCGCCCACGTCGGCGCGCAACGAGATTGGGGCGCGGGTGCAGCGCCCGCGCCAGATCGCGCTCTGTCTCCGAGGCGGTCTCGGCGTCCGGCCCTCCCTTGGCTCCCGGCGCATCGGAATCCAGGTCTGAGACCAGATTGGCGGCGGTGTCGGCGCCGATCAGGTCGAAAATGGTGAGGTGTCGGCCCAGGTACTCGCGAGTGGGCGGGAGGATTCGAATGAGGTCCAACGAGCCGATGCCCTCGTCGAGCAGCGAGGTGTCTGTCCCCACAGGCCTCGTGAGGTGTCGGCTCCAGAGGTCCGCCAATCCGGCCGCCCGCTCATCCGAGTCGGCGTCGCGGCACGTGGTGTCCACGAGATCGGTAGTCTTCCGCAGCCCGTCGCCGTCGATCTTGCCGTTGGGCTTTCGTGGAATAGCCGGCAGTCCAATGACGAAGAACGACGGTACCTTCAGGTTCA
>NZ_JBYCLC010000342.1:0-2878 GCF_057473685.1 Mycobacterium sp. TH-M116
GTGGGCCGCAGCTGCGCGGCGATGGCGGTGAGCGCCAGCGAGTCCGGGCCACCGGACAGCGCCACACACCAACGCCCGCCGCCGGCGGGCTCGCTGGGCAGATAGGCGGCGGCGAACGCCTCGACGGCGGCGCGCAGCTGCGCTACAGGACCCTGTCGATCCATCGCCGAGGCTCGTCGATCTCAGCCGGCAGCGGCAACGTGTCGGGCCCTGACCACACGGTGTTGAACCGCCGCATTCCGACCCGACCCACCACATGGTCCACGAACACCTTGCCGCGGGTGTACTGACTGAGTTTGGCGTCAAGCCCCAGCAGGGCGCGCAGCACCCGCTGCAGCGGCGGCTGCCTGCGGTGGCGGCGCTCGTCGAAGCGGCGGCGGATGGTCGCCACCGACGGGACCACCACCGGCCCGACGGCGTCCATCACATGGTCGGCATGGCCCTCCAGTAGCGTCCCCAGCACCAGCAACCTGTCCAAGGCCTCGCGTTGCGGCTCGGACTGCACGGCCCGCACCAGGCCCAGAATCCCCGACGATCCGGCATCGGCGCCCGCACCGCGGCTGCGCACGTAGTCGGCCAGCCGGGCGGTGAGCTGCCCGATGTCGTCGCCGGCGCCCTGGGTCAGCTCCCCGAGAGCCCCGGACATGTAATCGGCCAGCCAGGGGTTGGCCGTGAACTGCACGCGATGAGTCACCTCGTGCAGGCAAACCCACAGCCGGAAGTCCGATGGGTCGATTCGCAGCTGCCGCTCGACGGCGATCACGTTCGGATAGACGAGCAGCAGGCAGCCCTCCTTGGCTGCCGCGAACGGATCGTACTGCCCGAGGATTCCCGAGGAGACGAACGCGAGCACCGCGCCCGTCTGCGCACCGGTGACGCGGCCGGTGAGAAAACCCCGCGGCTTTTCCGTCCCGTTGGTCATCACCCGCATCGACTCGGCCGCGGCCCGAACCCACGCCGGGCGGTCGACGATGCGGGCTGCCGGCACCGATCCGTTGGTGGCCAGGCCCGTGACGTCGCGCACCGGCGGTTCGGCTTTGGCGGCCGCGCCCGTCAGCTCATCGACCACCTGGCGGCGGGTGTACTCGCTGAACGGCGGGCCCGGCCGCGCCAGCCGCTGCCCGACGGTGGCCGCAAAACCCCAGTCGACGGCCGTCCCCAGCGTCAGGTCGGGCCCCGCGGTCACGTCGCGCATCCGCAGAACCACAGCTTGGCCGCCAGCGCGTCCATCGCGTTGCGGCCGTTGAGGCCCGCATCGTTGGACAGGAACGCGAAGGTGAGGACTCGTCCGCTGCGGTCGGTGACCACCCCGGCCAGCGAGTTGACGCCGGTCAGCGAGCCGGTTTTGGCGCGCAGCCAGCCGGCGGGGCCCTGGTTGCTCGCCGAGTCGAGAAAACGATCGCCCAGCGTCCCGCTGCCGGCGGCGACCGGCAGCAGATCCAGCAGCGCCCGCAGCCCGGGCTGGTCCGGCCCCGCGGCCGCCTGCACCGTGCCGTCGAGCGTCTTGGCCGTCAAGCGGTCCTCGACCGAGAGCCCACTGGAATCCAGCAGCGTGGCGCCGGCGGTGTCGACGTGCGCGCCGCTGAGGCGGTTGGTCACCGCGTCGACAGCTCCGGCGAAGCTGCGCGGCCGGTTGATGGCGCCTGCCACCTCGCGCCCGATGCATTCGGCCAGGACGTTGTCGGAGTGCTCCATCATCTGCGAGAGCCGCTCGATCAGCGGTGCCGACTGCACGACGGCCAACTGCCGCGCCCCCGACGGCGCCGTGGCGATCGTCACGGCACCGGGATCGAGGCCCAGGGCCTTGGCCAGTTCCCGACCGGCGTCGAGAGCCGGTGTGCGCGACCGTCTCGAGTTCACCGTGGTGGGCTGGATGCGCCCGGCGTCGATCATCACCGGCTCGATCGGCGCGATGTCGCCGTTGTCGACGTCGGCCGGGTCCCAGCCCTGCGCCAGCGTCGGGCCGCTGTAGGCCGAGGTGTCCACCTGCACCGTGGTCGGTGTCACGCCGCCACGACGGATCTGTTCGGCGAGGTCGCTGATGCGTGCCGAGTCCTTGTACCAGGTCTCCACATCCGGCGGCGCGGCCGACAGCAGCGGGTCCCCGGCACCGACCAGCACGACCGGCCCCTGCGCGTTCTGGCCACCGGCCACCACCCGCGTGTCGATCCGGGCCTGCCGGTCCAGCGTCAGCAGCGCCGCGGCCGCGGTCAGGATCTTGTTGGTCGAGGCAGGCACCAGCGGCAGGTCATCGGCCACCTGCCAGAGCTCCGTGCCGGTCAAGGCATCGGTGACGCGCCCACCCAGCCTGCCGAGGTTAGGATCGCCGGCCAGGGCCGTCAATGCCGCCGCCATGCCCGCGGCGCTGGGCATCTCGGCGGTGTCGCCGACCGGCATCAGCCCCGGCGTCACCGTCGGCGGTCGCGGCGGCGCGACGGTGGCCCGTGCGCCGCCGGCACGGTGCCCGCTGCTGGTGAGGAACGTTGCTGCCCCGACCACGGCGGCCACGAACACCAGCACGACCAACCCGATCAACACGTGGGTCGATTTTTGCCAGCGAGTAGGGCCCATCACTCTCCTGATTGTCTGACCCCATTGTGCCGAACGGGTCGGCCAACGCATCGAATAGGGTAGATGCGTAACAGGGCGGAACCAGACAAAGCACAACGAGACAAAGGAGCCACAGCACGGTGGAATTCAATGTGACGATCGAAATCCCGAAGGGACAACGCAACAAGTACGAGGTCGACCACGAGACGGGGCGGCTGAAGCTGGACCGTTACCTCTACACCTCGATGGGCTACCCGACCGATTACGGCTTCATCGACGACACCCTCGGCGAGGACGGCGACCCGCTGGACGCGATGGTCCTGTTGCC
>NZ_JBYCLC010000343.1:0-4790 GCF_057473685.1 Mycobacterium sp. TH-M116
GAAGCCAACCCCTCCCACGCCGCCGCCGCCGACAACATCGGCGCCGACCCCGCACCGGCAAACATCCGCAACGAATTAACCTCCGGCGGCAACACCAAAAAACTCATGTAATCCATCCCCCGTTTCCCCACTCGACACCATGACCGTCGGCGATACTACAGCCAGTCGTAGAGCCGTTCGCACGAATCGTGAAAATCCGCCGCGAGTGCGGGCGACGGGTGCGGGATGAGGGGTGAGGGGTGCGCAATGCGGGCGGCGGGCGGCGCGCGGCGCGCGCCCGGATCACAGACCGGCGAACCGCTCCTTGACCATGTCGCTGGTCAGCCCGTAATCGGCCAGGGAATAGGTGTGTTTGGGCGCCCGTTCGCCCGACTGACTCTCGGCGTGGCTGGCTTGCATGGCCGCCCGCGCATCGTCGGTCAGCGCGATGCCGAAATGCCGGTAGATGTCGGCCACGGTGCCGAAGGGGTCGGCGATCAGGTCGCGATAGTCGACGTCGTAGAACTGGGCCGGGTCGTAGTTGGCGCGGGCGGTGGTGAACCGCCGCAGCCCGCGCGACCAGGTGTCCATCGCGTCGGCTCCGATCCGGGCGCCGACGAACGTCGTCGACCAGCCCGCGGCGGTGTGCTGGGCCAGCGAGCACATCGACGCCATGATCGTCTCCACCGGGCGATGGGTCTGGATCACCAGCGCGTCGGGATAGGTGGCCATCAGCGCGTCCAGCGCGAACAGGTGGCTGGGGTTTTTCAGCACCCACCGCTTGTCGGCGTCGTTGAGCCCGATCAGCTGAAGGTTCTTGCGGTGCCGCCGATATGCGGGCGTCCAGTCCTGCTGCGCAAGCCATGTCGCGTAGCTCGGCAGGTGCGCCAACGTCTCATAGGACACCGAATGCAATGACTGCCGCAGCAGCTGCCAGCATTCCTCCAGCTCGTAGGCGGCCATGAAATGCAGGCCGGTGTAGCCGGGGTTCTCCCGGTGGTGCCGGGTGAACTGGTCGTCGAGTTGGCGATAGAACGGGTTGGACTCCCAGGTGTCGCGCGGGGGCCGCGGCTGCGGGAATTCGGCGAGCCACAGGTGCAGGCCCTGGTGGGCCGGGTCGGCGCCGAGCAGCCGGTGCAGGGCCGTCGTTCCGGTGCGCACCAAACCCGTGACGAAAATAGGACGTTCGATGACGACGTCGGCGTGCTGGGGGTGCTGCTTCCACGCGGATTCCGACAGCAACCTGGCCACCAGCGCGCCCCGCAGGAAGAAGCGATTCATCTTGCTGCCCAGCACGGTCAAGTCCGCCTCGCGCCGGTAGGAGTCCAGCAACACGCCCAATGCTTCGCGATAGTTGTCGTCGTCGGCGCCGAAGTCGTCGAGCCCCACCAGTTTGGTGGCCGACGCGTGCAGTTCCTCGACGGTGCCGACATCGGTTCGGCCGGTAGTCATCAGGTGTGGTATTCCCCGCAGTTGACGTCCAGGGTCTGCCCGGTGATCCCGCTGGACAGATCACTGGCCAGGAAGAGGATTGCCGAAGCCACCTCGTCCTCGGTGGGCAGCCGCTTGAGGTCGGAGTTGGCCGCGGTCCCCTGGTAGATCTGGTCCACCGTGGTGCCGTACTTACCCGCCTGATGCTCGAAGTATGCCTGCAGCGTGTCGCCCCAGATATAGCCGGGTGCAACGGAATTGACCCGGATACCCTTCTCGCCGAGTTCGGTGGCCAGCGAGTGGGACATGGCCAGCAGAGTGGACTTGGCCATCTTGTAGGCGCCGTACTTGGCTTGTGAGTGCCGCAGCACCATGGAGTTGACGTTGACGATCGACCCGTTCGCCTTCTCCAGCGCGGGCGTGAACGCCTGGATGAGGCGCAACGCCCCGAGCGCACTGAGTTCGATCGCATCCCGGATGTGCTGGAAACCGGTGCCGGCCAGAGGTTTCATCGAGGGCACCCGGAATGCGTTGTTGATCAGCACATCGACCTTGCCGTAGGTCGCCAGGGCGGTCTCGACGAGGTTGTTCACCTCGTCGTCGTCGGTGATGTCCGCGCGGACCGGCAGCGCCTTGCGCCCGGACTCGCCCACCTGTTTGGCGACGGCCTCCAGGCGGTCGACGGTGCGGGCCGCGAGCACCAGCTCGGCTCCTTCGTTGGCGCACCGGTGCGCCAACGTGGTACCGAGCCCGGGTCCCACGCCGCTGATGACGACCACCTTGTCCTCGAGCATGCCCGTCACCCCAACATCCTGGCCGCGATCTGCTGCTGGCGCAGCGCGATTCGCGCTCGCCAGTGGTCCTCGGAAATCTTGTTGTGATCGAAATACGGCAGCGTGGTCGGCACCGCGTCGACGTTCACCAGGTCGACGGTCGGACCATCCGCGTCGGTCACCGGACGCGATACCCGCTGCCACCGGAACTGCAGAATGCCCCGCCGGTGGCCGAGCGTTTCGACCCAGTTGGTCACTCCCGGGTTCTGGTCGGAGACGACGATGCGCACCTTGCCGTCCGGATCCGCTTGCACCTGAGTGTTGTTCAGCGAGGTCTGGTGGTTGATGTAGTCCAGCGAGATGTACCACAGGCTGCCCAGCTGGAAGCCGAGGTACGGGGCGTCGGAGACCGGGATCGTGATGATCAGCGCCTGATCGGGCCGCAGCTCGAAGTGGCCGACCGAGGAGTACTGGGTCGCCAGGCCGCCCGGCGTCAGCCGGGGCGCGACCATGGTGTTCACCGGGATGTCGAGGTAGAACCACTGCGGGAACTGCAGCCAGGTCTTGACCCGGCTGACGAGCTGCTTGGCGGCTGTGGCACAACGCTTGTCGATGATCTGGCGGGTCAACGGCGGCGGCGCAGTGCCCGCGGTGTCGAGCCGGGAGATCGCCAGGGTGCCGCGCTGCGCCGACCAGTCGGCGTACACCTCGCGGATCACCAGCTGCCCGGGGCTGGCCGGCCGCACCCGCCACTCGAAGCTGCCGTCGGCGGCGATGTCGAGTTCGCGGTCATCGAACGCGGCCTGGCTGGCCGGCACGTTGTCGTCGGTGTACTCGCCGCCGAGGAGCTGGAAACTCAGGTCGGTCGTGGTGCCCCGCTTACCGGTCACGACGTAGTCGTGGCCGGCGTGCACCCGGGTGCCGAAGTAGAGGGTGTCGGGGTTGTCCAGTCCCATTTTGGTGAACGGCCCGGTGCCCGACTGCAGGAACGGGTGGTCGCGCTCGTAGTCGAAGGCCAGATGCAGGCATCCGGCGATGCAGCCGGCCAGATACTGCAGCCCTTCGAGCAGGTCGGCCTCGGTTTCGATGTGCGGTGCGGAGGCGACGAGTTCCTCGGCCTCGGCGATGGCAGAGGTGAGCGGGCCTGAGAAGGAGTCTGTGGACACGCCTAGACGCTAGAACGTGTTCTACTTTTTCGTCAATGGCGAACGTCCCCGCGCCCCCGGGGTCAGCCCGATCAGCTGGAGGTCGTGGTCGAGGATCCTATGTTCCCCAGGCTCAAAAAGCCGGACAAGAAGTTGCCCTTGTTGAACAGACCAGAGATTTGACCCGCTGTGGCAGTATTCCAACTCGTCGGGGCGCCGGTGTTGAAGTAGCCGGAGATTTCCCCGTTGGTGTTGCTGCCGCTGCCGTTGCCGGCGGTGTTGAAGAAGCCCGAAGTGTGGCCGCCGCTTGACGTGTTGAAGAAGCCCGAGGTGTCGGTGCCGGTGTTGCCGAAGCCCGAGTTCGTGGCGCCGCTGTCGGTGGTGTACCCGATACCGGTGTTGGTGTCGCCCGAGTTCCACAAGCCGGTGTTGTAGCTGCCGGAGTTCGAGTTGCCGGTGTTGTAGGAGCCGGAGTTGTTGGCCCCGGTGTCGTAGTTGCCGGCATTGGCGGAGCCGGTGTTGTAGTTGCCGGAGTTTTCCAGCCCGGTGTTGAACAAGCCGGAGTTTCCGATACCGAAGTTGGCGAGACCCGAGTTGCCGATGCCGACGTTGGAGCCTCCCGAGTTGCCGATGCCCCAGGTGTTGCCGTAGCCGATCGGGCGGGAGGGGCCGACGATACCGCTGTTGCCGATGCCGACGTCGCCGTGACCAGAGTTGAAGAATCCGATGTTGTCGGTGCCGGAGTTGCCGAAGCCGATGTTGCCGCTGCCCGAATTCAGCCCGCCCAGATTGAACTGACCGGTCGCGGTGTTGTAGTAGGTGTTGCCGATGCCGATCTCGTTGTTGCCGGACAACCCCAACCCGATGTCATTGTTGCCGGTGTTGCCGCCGCCGATGTCGTGAGCGCCGGTGTTGCCGATACCGACGTTGGCGGTGCCGCTGTTACCCAGCCCGAAGTTGCCGTTGCCGGCGTTGCCCAGGCCGATGTTGCCGGAGCCGGCCGTTGGACTTCCACTGCTGGTAGCGATGCCGCTGTTGCCGAGCCCTATGTTGCCGCTGCCGATGTTGCCGGCGCCGTAGTTGCCGTTGCCGGTGTTGCCGCTGCCGACGTTGTTGGAGCCGATGTTGCCCAAGCCGATGTTGCCGCTGCCGGTGTTGCCGTTGCCGACGTTGGCGTTGCCGGTGTTGCCGCTGCCGAAGTTGGCGCTGCCCTTGTTACCCACACCCAGATTGCTGACCCCCGCCGCGGTCGCCGCGGCGTTCCCCCGGCCGCCCAGCATCCCGGGCAGGCCGGCCAGCGTCTGCTGCAGATGTTGCACCGGCGCCATGTTCGCCACCGCCGCCGAGGCCCCCGAGTAATACCCGCTCATGGCCGCGACATCACGCGCCCACATCTGCTCATACTCCGACTCCACCGCCGCGATCGCCGGAGCATTGAACCCCAACAAATTCGACGACACCA
>NZ_JBYCLC010000344.1:0-17737 GCF_057473685.1 Mycobacterium sp. TH-M116
GCTGCACTACAACCACTACACCGAGGTGCTCACCCAGGCGTCGGTGGCGTTCGTGGTCTTCTGCCTGGCGGCGTCGGCGATCTATCTGGTCAACGACGTGCGCGACGTCGAGGCCGACCGGCAGCACCCCACCAAGCGGTTCCGGCCGATCGCGGCCGGCGTGGTGCCCGAGTGGCTGGCCTACGCCCTGTCGGTGGTGTTGGGGGCGGTGTCGCTGGCGGGCGCCTGGTGGCTGACCCCGAACCTGGCGGTGGTGATGGCCGTCTACCTCGGCATGCAGCTGGGGTACTGCTACGGCCTCAAACACCAAGCGGTGATCGACATCTGCATCGTGTCGTCGGCGTATCTGCTCCGGGCCATCGCCGGCGGTGTGGCCGCCGACATCCCGCTCTCGCAATGGTTCCTGCTGATGATGGCGTTCGGGTCGCTGTTCATGGTGGCCGGCAAGCGCTACGCCGAGCTGCAGGTCGCCGAGCGTACCGGGGCCCGGATCCGCAAGGCGCTGGAGAGCTACACCAGCACGTATCTGCGGTTCGTGTGGACGATGTCGGCCACGGCGGTGGTGGTCTGCTACGGACTGTGGGCCTTCGAGCGCGACCACCATGCCGGATCCTGGTTCGCGGTGTCGATGGTGCCCTTCACCATCGCGATCCTGCGCTACGCCGTGGACGTCGACGGCGGGCTGGCCGGCGAGCCCGAGGACATCGCGCTGCGCGACCGGGTGCTGCAACTGCTCGCGCTCTCCTGGATCGCGACCGTCGGAGCCGCGGTTGCCTTCGGCTGACCCCCATCCCGGCGCCGTCCCGGTGACGCGCCGACGCCCACCCGTTCGGCGCTTCTTCCGCACCGCGTTCCCCTACGACACCGCGGTGCGCACCAGCCTGTGGACCAGCGTGGCGGTGGTCTGCGCCCTGTTCGCGTGGGGGGCCTGGCAGCGGCGCTGGATCGCCGACGACGGGCTGATCGTGCTGCGCACCGTGCGCAACCTGCTGGCCGGCAACGGGCCGGTGTTCAACGCCGGCGAGCGGGTGGAGGCGAACACCTCCACGGCGTGGACTTATCTGCTGTATCTGGGCAGCTGGGTCGGCGGCCCGCTGCGCATGGAGTACGTGGCGCTGGCGTTCGCGCTCGGGCTTTCGGTGCTGGGCGTGGCCCTGCTGATGCTGGGCACCGGCCGGTTGTACGCGCCCGGCCTGCGGGGCCGCAAGGCCGTCATGCTGCCCGCCGGGGCGCTCGTCTACATCGCGTTGCCCCCGGCACGCGACTTCGCCACCTCGGGCTTGGAGAGCGGGCTGACGCTGGCCTACCTGGGCCTGCTGTGGTGGCTGATGGTGCGCTGGGGCCAGCCGGTGCGCAACCGTCCGGAATCCCCGTTCTTCCTCGGTGCGCTCGCCTTCGCCGCCGGATTCAGCGTCCTGGTCCGGCCCGAGCTGGCGTTGATGGGCCTGGCGGCCCTGTCGATGATGCTGATCGCGGCCCGGACCTGGGCCCGGCGCGGCCTGATCGTGGCGGCCGGGGGGCTGCTGCCGGTGGGCTACCAGATCTTCCGGATGGGTTACTACGGCCTGCTGGTGCCCGGCACCGCGCTGGCCAAGGACGCCGCCGGCGACAAATGGTCGCAGGGCATCACCTACCTGGCGAACTTCGACGCACCGTACGCGGTGTGGGTGCCAGTGGTGCTGCTGGTGCCACTGGGCGTCCTGATCGCGGCGGCGCGCCGCCGGCCGTCGTTCCTGCGACCCGTGCTGGCACCGCACTACGGGCCGGTGGCGCGCGCGGTGCAGAGCCCGCCCGCGGTGGTCGCCTTCGTCCTGGTCAGCGGGTTGTTGCAGGCGCTGTACTGGATCCGCCAGGGTGGCGACTTCATGCACGGGCGAGTGCTGCTGGCGCCGCTGGTTTGTCTGCTCGCCCCGGTCTCGGTGATCCCGCTGCCGCTTCCCGACGGGCAGGACTATTCGCGCGAAACCGGCTACTGGGTGGCCGGGGCCGCCGGTGTGCTGTGGCTGGGCGTGGCCGGCTGGTCGCTGTGGGCGGCGAACTCGCCCGGGATGGGCGACGACGCCACCCGCGTCACCTACTCCGGCATCGTCGACGAGCGCCGCTTCTATGCGCAGGCCACCAGCCACGCCCATCCGACGACCGCGGCCGACTACCTGGACTATCCGCGGATGGCCGCGGTCCTGTCGGCGCTGGACAACACGCCCGACGGGGCGTTGCTGCTGCCGTCCGGCAACTACACCCAGTGGGACGTCGTGCCGATGGCCCGGCCCGCGCCGAGCGGACCCGCCGGTGATGCAGCCCCGCAACGGCCAGAGCACGCCGTGTTTTTCACCAACCTCGGCATGGTGGGCATGAACGTCGGGCTCGATGTCCGGGTGCTCGACCAGATCGGACTGGCAAATCCGCTCGCCCAGCACACGCAGCGGCTGGCGCACGGTCGCATCGGCCACGACAAGAATCTCTTCCCCGACTGGGTGATCGCCGACGGCCCGTGGGTGAAGTGGTCCCCGGGGATTCCGGGCTATCTGGACCAGCAGTGGGTCGCCGAGGCGGAAGCGGCGCTGCGCTGTCCCGAGACCCAGTCGGTGCTGGGGTCGATACGCGCCCCGATGACGCCGCACCGCTTCGCCTCCAACGTGCTGCACTCCTTCGAGTTCACCCGCTACCAGATCGACCGGGTGCCGCGCTACGAGCTCGCCCGCTGCGGACTGCCGGTTCCCGAGGAAATCCCGCCGCCGCCCCGCGAGTGACGTGCGCCGGGGCCCGCGAGGGCCGTGCGGAGTCCGATTGTGTGACAAATCTCGAATCGATCACGCCGCCGGTGTCCGCCGCGGAAGCTGGGCTGACAGCAACCACTCATCTGCGCCGCCACCTGCGGGTCACCACGGTTAGGCGTAGACGCGTACGTGGGTTTTCCGGGCCGCCGGCGGCCCGGAAAACCGCCGAAATCGGCGGCCGGACGGGCCTTTGCGTGCCGCTCTCGATGTGAGCCGGGGCCCGCAGGTGTGGTTGACTACACGAGCACTGCTGCGCTTTGCGTATGCGGTGACATGTAATTCGCGTGCAAGACGACGTGATAGGCGATGCACCCGGATCGGGATGCACCGAAAGGATGAGGAAGCAAGGATGACGCTTGTCGACAGGTTGCGCGGCGCCGTGGCTGGTATGCCACGTCGGCTCGTGGTGGGGGCCGTTGGCGCGGCGCTGCTCTCGAGTGTGATCGGCGCCGTGGGGGGCTCGGCGACCGCGGGGGCGTTTTCGCGCCCCGGTCTCCCGGTTGAGTACCTGGAAGTTCCGTCCGCGGGGATGGGCCGCGATATCAAGATCCAGTTCCAGAGCGGCGGCAACGGTTCGCCGGCTCTGTACCTGCTCGACGGGATGCGTGCGCAGGACGACTACAACGGCTGGGACATCAACACCCAGGCGTTCGAGTGGTACTACCAGTCGGGCATCTCGACGGTCATGCCCGTCGGCGGTCAGTCCAGCTTCTACTCCGACTGGTACCAGCCCGCGTGCGGCAAGGCCGGCTGCACCACCTACAAGTGGGAGACCTTCCTGACCAGCGAGCTGCCGCAGTGGCTGAACGCCAACCGCAGCGTCAAGCCCACGGGCAGTGCCGCGGTGGGCCTGTCGATGGCCGGCTCGTCGGCGCTGATCCTGGCCGCCTACCACCCGCAGCAGTTCGTGTACTCCGGCTCGCTGTCGGCGCTGCTGGACCCGTCGCAGGGCATGGGCCCGTCGCTGATCGGCCTGGCGATGGGAGATGCCGGCGGCTACAAGGCGTCGGACATGTGGGGCCCCAAGGATGACCCCGCCTGGGCGCGCAACGACCCGACGCTGCAGGTCGGCAAGCTGGTCGCCAACAACACCCGCATCTGGGTGTACTGCGGCAACGGCAAGCCGTCGGACCTCGGGGGTGACAACCTGCCCGCGAAATTCCTCGAGGGCTTCGTGCGCACCAGCAACCTGAAGTTCCAGGACGCCTACAACGCCGCCGGCGGGCACAACGCGGTCTTCAACTTCGACGACAACGGCACGCACGACTGGCCGTACTGGGGTGCGCAGCTGCAGGCCATGAAGCCCGACCTGCAGGCGACGCTGGGCGCCACGCCCGGCGCCGGCCCGGCCGCCACCACGTCGGGTACCGCCAACGGCGCCGCCGCCGGCAACACCGGCGCCGGTCACTGACATACGGCAACGCGTTCAGCGGCGGGGACCCTCGGGTCCCCGCCGCTGAACGTTTCCGGCTGTGTGAGCTGTTTCACCACCCTCGGTTCCGGTCGGGCCACCGCCTGGCTACTCTGCAGACAGCGTCGAGACGATGGAGGGTGGTCATGAGGGTCGTATGGGGTCTTCCGGCGATGCTGCGGGTGGTGTGCGTTGTCGCGCTGTCCGTGGGGCTGAGCGGTGTGGTCGCGCTCGGCGTGCCCGGCAAAGCCGGCGCGGCCGGCTACGAAAGCTTGATGGTGCCCTCGGCGGCGATGGGCCGCGACGTCCCGGTGGCCTTCCTCAAGGGCGGCCCGCACGCGGTGTACCTGCTCGATCCCTTCGACGCCGGCCCGGACGTCAGCAACTGGGTCACCGCCGGCAATGCGATGAACACCCTGGCCGGCAAGGGCGTCTCGGTGGTCGCGCCGGCCGGCGGCGCCTACAGCATGTACACCAACTGGGAGCAGGACGGCAGCAAGCAGTGGGACACGTTCCTGTCCAGCGAACTGCCGGACTGGCTGGCCGCCAACCGCGGCCTGGCGCCCGGCGGCCACGCCGCCGTGGGCGCCTCGCAGGGCGGCTACGCCGCGATGGCCCTGGCCGCCTTCCACCCCGACCGGTTCGTGTACGCCGGCTCGTTGTCGGGCTTCGTGTACCCCTCGGACACCACCACGAGCGGCTCCATCCTGGCGGGCCTGCAGCAATTCGGCGATGTGGACGGCAACGGGATGTGGGGCGCCCCGCAGCTGGGCCGGTGGAAATGGCACGACCCCTACGTCCATGCCGCGCTGCTGGCGCAGAACAACACCCGGGTGTGGGTGTACAGCCCCACCACCGACGGGGCCAGCGATCCCGCCGCGATGATCGGCCAGGCCGGCCAGGCGATGGGCAACAGCCGGATGTTCTATCAGCAATACCGCAGCGTCGGCGGGCACAACGGGCACTTCGACTTTCCCGGCGGCGGCGACAACGGCTGGGGCTCCTGGTCGGGCCAGCTCGGCGCGATGTCGGGCGACATCGTCGGCGCCATTCGCTGACACGGCGAGCCGGTACCGTGTAGGAGGTGCAGCAGCCGGCCGCGACGGCCGCGTCTGCGAGCTTCCGATTCGGCGGGCTGGAGGACATGGCAACCAATTCGCGGCGTAAGCGCCACCGCATCCTCGCCTGGGCTGCCGCCCTGTCGGTGGCCGGCGTGGTGTTGCTGGTGCTGGTCGCCGTCGTGGTCCTGCTGCGAAGCTCGTCGGCGCCGCCGACCGCTGTGCCGCCCGGGGTGCTGCCGCCGGGCTCGACCCCGGCGCACCCCCACAAGCCGCGCCCGGCCACCCAGGACGCCTCCTGTCCCGACGTGGATCTGATCGCCATCCCCGGCACCTGGGAGTCGTCCCCTGGCGACGATCCACTCAACCCGACGCAATTCCCGAACGCGCTGCTGCTCACGGTGACCGGGCCGCTGCGCCAGCAGTTCCCGGCCTCCCGGCTGGAGACCTACACGGTCCCCTACACGGCGCAATTCAACAACCCGCTGAGCGGCGACACGCAGATGTCGTACAACGCCAGCCGGGCCGAGGGCACCCGCGCGACGGTCAAGGCGATGACCGACATGACCACCAAGTGCCCGTTGACCAGCTACGTGCTGATCGGCTTCTCGCAGGGCGCGGTGATCGGCGGCGACATCGCCAGCGACATCGGGAATGGCCGTGGCCCGGTCGACGCCGACCTGGTGCTGGGCGTGACGCTGATCGCCGACGGGCGCCGCCAGCCGGGGGTGGGCAACGACGTCGGGCCCAGCCCGCCGGGGGAGGGCGCCGAGGTCACCCTGCACGAGGTGCCGGTGTTGTCCGGGCTCGGTTTGACCATGACCGGTGCGCGGCCGGGCGGTTTCGGCGCGCTCAACGACAGGACCAACGAGATCTGCGCCCCGGGCGACCTGATCTGCGCCGCCCCGGACGAGGCCTTCAGCGTCGCCAGCCTGCCGAACACGCTGAACACCCTGGCCGGTGGCGCCGCGGGACCGGTGCATGCGCTGTATGCCACCCAGCAGTTCTGGAGCCTGGACGGGGAGCCGGCCACCGCGTGGACGTTGAACTGGGCGCGGGGACTGATCCAGAACGCGCCGCATCCCAAACACGGGTGAGGGGACACAGGCACCGGTAGAACGGGGCCGGACACGATCGGCGGTACCTTGTGATTTGGTGTGCTGCGAGTGACCCCGTAACCTTAAGAGATATTTAAGAGCAACAGGATTCCGTAGCGCACCCAATCGGGTCGAATCCGGCCAGCGTGCACCGAGAGCACAGGAGAGCGGTATGGCGTACCACAACCCGTTCATCGTGAATGGGAAGATCAGGTTCCCGGACAACACGAACCTGGTCAAGCACGTCGAGAAGTGGGCGAGGGTCCGTGGCGACAAGCTGGCTTACCGGTTCCTCGACTTCTCCACCGAACGCGACGGCGTGGCACGCGACATCGTGTGGTCCGATTTCAGCGCGCGCAACCGTGCCGTGGGTGCCCGGCTGCAGCAGGTCACCCAGCCCGGTGACCGCATCGCCATCCTGTGCCCGCAGAACCTGGACTACCTCATCTCGTTCTTCGGTGCGCTTTATTCCGGCCGGATCGCGGTGCCGCTGTTCGACCCGTCCGAGCCGGGGCACGTGGGCCGGCTGCACGCGGTGCTCGACGACTGCACCCCGTCGACGATCCTGACCACCACTGAGGCCGCCGAAGGCGTCCGCAAGTTCATCCGCGCCCGCTCGGCCAGGGAACGGCCCCGCGTGATCGCCGTCGACGCGGTGCCCAACGAGGTGGCCGGCACGTGGCAGGAGCCCGAGGCCACCGAGGAGACCACCGCCTACCTTCAGTACACCTCCGGTTCCACCCGCACACCGACCGGCGTGCAGATCACCCACCTGAGCCTGCCCACCAACGTGCTGCAGGTGCTGAACGCGCTGGAGGGCAACGACGGCGACCGGGGCTGCATGTGGCTGCCGTTCTTCCACGACATGGGCCTGATCACGGCGCTGTTGTCGTCGGTGCTGGGGCACAACTTCACCTTCATGACGCCGGCCGCCTTCGTGCGCCGGCCCGGCCGCTGGATCCGCGAGCTGGCCCGTAAACCCGGCGAGACCGGCGGGGTCTTCTCGGCCGCACCGAACTTCGCGTTCGAGCACGCGGCGGTGCGTGGCCTGCCCCGCGATGACGAGCCGCCCCTGGACCTGAGCAACGTCAAGGGGATCCTCAACGGCAGCGAGCCGGTGTCCCCGGCGTCGATGCGCAAGTTCTACGAGGCGTTTGCGCCCTATGGCCTGACAGAGGAGGCCATCAAACCGTCCTACGGCCTGGCCGAGGCGACGCTGTTCGTCTCGACCACCCCGATGAACGAGAAGCCCAGGATCATCCACGTCGACCGCGACGAGCTGAACAAGCAGCGTTTCGTGGAGGTGCCCGCCGACGCGCCGAACGCGGTCGCACAGGTTTCCGCCGGCAAGGTCGGCGTCGACGAATGGGCGGTCATCGTCGATCCCGACTCGGCCAGCGAACTGCCCGACGGGCAGATCGGGGAGATCTGGCTGCACGGCAAGAACCTGGGTATCGGCTACTGGGGGAAAGAGGACGAGACTTCCGAGGTCTTCAAAAACATCCTCAAGTCGCGGATCGGCGAGTCGCATGCCGAGGGAGCCGCCGACGACGGCCTGTGGGTCCGCACCGGCGACTACGGCACCTACCACCAGGGACACCTCTACATCGCGGGGCGGATCAAGGACCTGGTCATCGTCGACGGCCGCAACCACTACCCCCAGGACCTCGAGTACACGGCGCAGGAATCCACCAAGGCACTGCGGGTCGGCTACGTGGCAGCGTTCTCCGTGCCGGCCAACCAGTTGCCGCAGGTGGTGTTCGACAATCCGCACGTCGGCATCAAGTTCGACCCGGACGACTCCTCCGAGCAGTTGGTGATCGTCGGGGAGCGGGCCCCGGGTACGCACAAGCTCGAATACCAGCCCATCGCCGACGACATCCGCGCGGCCATCGCCGTCGGGCACGGGGTGACCGTGCGCGACGTCCTGCTGGTGCAGGCCGGCGCCATTCCGCGGACCTCCAGCGGCAAGATCGGGCGCCGCGCGTGCCGTGCCGCCTACCTCGACGGAAGCCTGCGCAGCGGCGTCGCCTCCCCGACCGTCTTCGCCACCGACTCCGACTGAGCCCCCCGAACCCATGGCTGACACAGAACCTGGACCTGACACGAACCCCGAGAACCCGCCCGCGGTCGCCGGCCCCGACGCATCGGCCGACAAGACCGACATGCGCGCCGGTGATGATGCTGAGCGCAGCGATGCGCAGCAGCGGCGCACGATCACGGTCCCCGAGATGCGCCAGTGGCTGCGCACCTGGGTGGGTAACGCCGTCGGGAAATCGCCGGACGAGATCGACGAGTCGGTGCCGATGGTGGAGCTGGGGCTGTCCTCGCGCGACGCCGTGGCGATGGCCGCCGACATCGAGGACATGACCGGTGTCACGCTGTCGGTCGCGGTGGCGTTCCAGCATCCGACCATCGAGTCGCTGGCCACCCGCATCGTCGAGGGCGAACCGGAGGCGGACACCTCCGCCGACGGCGACGTCGACTGGACACGGACGGGCCCCGCCGAGCGCGTCGACATCGCGATCGTGGGATTGTCCACCCGATTCCCGGGCGACATGGACACCCCCGACGCGACATGGCAGGCGCTGATGGAGGGCCGCGACGGGATCACCGACCTGCCCGAGGGGCGGTGGGAGGAGTTCCTTGCCGAGCCGCGGCTGGCCCAGCGGGTGGCCAGCGCCCAGACCCGCGGCGGCTACCTGAAGGACATCAAGGGCTTCGACTCGGAGTTCTTCGCGGTGGCCAAGACCGAGGCCGACAACATCGACCCGCAGCAGCGGATGGCGCTGGAGTTGACGTGGGAGGCGCTGGAGTACGCCCGCATCCCGGCGTCCAGCCTGCGCGGCAAGCCCGTCGGCGTGTACGTCGGTGTTTCCAACAACGACTACGCCATGATGGCGGTGTCCGATCCGACGAGCGCGCACCCGTACGCGATCACCGGCACCGCCACCTCGGTCATCGCCAACCGGGTCTCCTACTTCTACGACTTCCGCGGGCCGTCGGTGGCTCTCGACACCGCATGCTCGAGCTCGCTGGTCGCGGTCCACCAGGCCGTCCAGGCGCTGCGCAACGGCGAATGCGACGCGGCGGTGGCCGGCGGGGTCAACGCGATCATCACCCCCGCGGTGACGCTGGGCTTCGACGAGATCGGTGCCGTCCTGTCGCCGGACGGCCGGATCAAGGCGTTCTCGTCGGACGCCGACGGCTACATCCGCTCCGAGGGCGCCGGCATGCTGGTGCTCAAGCGCGTCGAGGACGCCCGCCGCGACGGCGATGCGATCCTGGCCGTCATCGCCGGCAGCGCGGTCAACCACGACGGACGGTCCAACGGCCTGATCGCCCCCAGCCAGGACGCGCAGGCCGACGTGCTGCGCCGGGCCTACAAGGACGCCGGCATCGACCCGCGCACCGTCGACTACATCGAGGCCCACGGCACCGGAACGGTGCTGGGCGATCCGATCGAGGCCGAGGCCCTGGGCCGCGTCGTCGGCCGGGGCCGTCCCGCCGACCGCCCGGCGCTGCTCGGCGCGTTCAAGTCCAACATCGGCCACCTGGAGTCCGCGGCCGGCGCGGCCAGCATGGCCAAGGTGGTGCTGGCTCTGCAGCACGACAAGCTGCCGCCGTCGATCAACTTCGCCGGCCCCAGCCCCTACATCGACTGGGACGGGGTGCACCTGAAGGTGGTCGACCAGGCCACCGACTGGCCGCGGTACGGCGGATATGCGCTGGCCGGCGTCTCGAGCTTCGGCTTCGGCGGGGCCAACGCCCACGTGGTGGTACGCGAGGTCCTGCCCCGTGACGTCGTGGCCCGTCTACCCGAACCCCAGACCCAACCCGAGGGGGCCGCCGAACCCGCCGAGGCACCTACCCTCGAAAGCCACTCGCTGCGGTTCGACGATTTCGGCAACATCATCACCGACACACCCGCGGCCGGGGAGGAAGAGCCCGAACTGCCGGGCGTCACCGCCGAGGCCCTGCGCCTCAAAGAGGCCGCGCTCGAAGAGCTTGCCGCCCAGGAAGCCGCGGAACCGACCACGCCGCTCATCCCGCTGGTGGTGTCGGCGTTTCTGACCTCGCGCAAGAAAGCCGCCGCCGCCGAGCTGGCCGACTGGATGGAAGGCCCCGAGGGGCAGGCGTCCTCGCTGGAGTCGATCGGCCGGGCGTTGTCGCGGCGCAACCACGGCCGTTCGCGCGCGGTGGTGCTCGCCCACGACCACGACGAGGCCATCGCGGGGCTGCGCGCGGTCGCCGAGGGCAAGCAGCGCCCCGGCGTCTTCAGCGTGGACGGGCCGGTGACCAGCGGACCGGTGTGGGTGCTGGCCGGTTTCGGCGCCCAGCACCGCAAGATGGGCAAGAGCCTCTACCTGCGCAACCCGGTGTTCGCCGAGTGGATCGAGAAGGTCGACGCCCTGGTGCAGGACGAGCTGGGCTACTCGATCCTGGAGCTGATCCTCGACGACTCGCAGGACTACGGCATCGAGACCACCCAGGTCACCATCTTCGCGATCCAGGTCGCGCTCGGCGAGCTGCTCCGCCATCACGGCGCCAAGCCGGCCGCGGTGGTTGGCCAGTCGCTGGGCGAGGCCGCGTGCGCCTATTTCGCCGGCGGACTGTCGCTGCGCGACGCCACCCGCACGATCTGCTCGCGCTCGCACCTGATGGGTGAGGGCGAGGCGATGCTGTTCGGCGAGTACATCCGGCTGATGGCGCTGGTGGAGTACTCCGCCGACGAGATCAGAGAAGTGTTCGCCGACTTCCCCGATCTGGAGGTGTGCGTCTACGCCGCGCCCACCCAGACCGTGATCGGCGGCCCGCCCGAGCAGGTCGACGCGATCATCGCCCGCGCCGAGTCCGAAGGCCGCTTCGCCCGCAAGTTCGCGACCAAGGGCGCCAGCCACACCACCCAGATGGACCCGCTGCTCGGCGAGCTCGCCGCCGAATTGCAGGGCATCACGCCGATGAGCCCGACCATCGGGATCTACTCGACCGTGCACGAGGGCAGCTACGTCAAGCCGGGCGCCGACCCGATCCACGACGTCGACTACTGGAAGAAGGGCCTGCGGCATTCGGTCTACTTCACCCACGGGATCCGCAACGCCGTGGACAGCGGGCACACCACCTTCCTGGAGCTGGCGCCCAACCCGGTGGCGCTGATGCAGGTCGGTTTGACGACGGCCAGCGCCGGTCTCCATGATGCCCAGCTGATCCCGACGCTGGCCCGCAAGCAGGACGAGGTCTCCTCGATGATCTCGGCCATGGCCCAGCTCTACGTCTACGGCCACGACCTGGACATCTGGACGCTGTTCCCGCGGAGTTCGGCGGCGCGTTTCGACCCGCAGGACTACGCGAACATCCCGCCGACGAGGTTCAAGCGCAAAGACCACTGGCTTGATGTGTCGTTCTCCGCGGGCAGCAGTTCGGTGATCATGCCGGGCGCCCACGTCGCGCTGCCGGACGGCCGCCACGTGTGGGAGTACGCGTCCCGGGGTCGCACGGAGCTGCCCGCGCTGGTGAAGGCCGCCGCGGCCGAGGTGCTTGTCGACGCGCAACTGGCGGCCGCCGAGCAGCGCGCGGTTCCCGGCGAGGGCGCGCGGCTGGTGACCACGCTGACCCGGCACCCCGGCGGCGCCTCGGTTCAGGTGCACGCCCGCATCGACGAGTCGTTCACGCTGGTGTACGACGCGCTGGTCACCCGGGGCGGTTCCGAGTCGGTGCTGCCGGCTTTCACCGCTCACGTCGGCGCCGGCACGGAGATCGCGGCGGCTGCGCCGACCGCGCCGTCGGCTTCCGGCGACGATGCCGGGGCCGAAACGCTGACGGACAGCCTGACCAACCGGTACTTCTCGGCCACCATGGGCAAATGGTCGCCGGACTCGGGTGAGACCATCGGGGAACGCCTCGGGCTGATCGTCGGGTCGGCCATGGGGTACGAACCCGAGGACTTGCCGTGGGAGGTGCCGCTGGTCGAGCTGGGCCTGGACTCGCTGATGGCGGTGCGGATCAAGAACCGTGTCGAGTACGACTTCGACATGCCGCCGATCCAGCTGACGGCGGTGCGCGATGCCAACCTCTACAACGTCGAGCAGCTGATCCAGTACGCGGTCGAGCACCGCGACGAGGTCGCCCAACTGCACGAGTACCAGCAGACGCACACGCCCGAGGAGATCGCGAAGGCCCAGGCGCAGATGCTCAGCGGGGCGACCCTCGAGACGGCTTCCGCACCCGCGTCCGATCCGCAGGCGGCGCCCGAAAGGCAGCCGGCGTCGGACGTTGCGGTCCCACCGCCGCCGACCGACCCCTCGGGGCCGGTGGGCTCGCCGACCAACGGGGCCGGGCAGGCCAACCTGCAGGCCGCGGCCGCGGCGCTCAACCAGGAGGCGGTCGCCAAGGCGCTCAACTCCGACGTGCCACCCCGCGACGCCGCCGAGCGGGTCACGTTCGCCACCTGGGCGATCGTCACGGGCAAGTCCGCGGGCGGCATCTTCAATCCGCTGCCCACGGTGGACGACGAGACCGCCGCCAAACTGGCGCAGCGGCTCGCCGAGCGGGCCGACGGGCCGGTCAGCGTGCAGGACGTGCTGAGCGCGCAGACCATCGAGGCGCTGGCCGACAAGGTGCGCGGCCACCTCGAGGCCGGTGAACTGGACGGCTTCGTGCGCACCATCAGGGCGCCGCGGGACGATTCGCAGATACCGGTGTTCGTGTTCCACCCGGCCGGCGGTTCGACGGTGGTCTACGAGCCGCTGCTGAACCGGTTGCCGGCGGACACCCCGATGTACGGCCTGGAGCGGGTCGAGGGCACCGTGCAGGAGCGGGCCGCCCAGTACGTTCCCAAGCTGCTGGAGATCAACGGGGACAAGCCGTTCGTGCTGGCCGGGTGGTCGCTCGGCGGTGCACTGGCCTACGCGTGCGCGATCGGGCTCACGCGGATGGGCGCGAACGTGGCGTTCGTCGGCATGATCGACACCGTGCGGGCCGGCGAGGAGATCCCGCAGACCAAGGAGGAGACCCGCAAGCGCTGGGACCGCTACGCGAGGTTCGCCGAGCGCACCTTCAACGTCGAGATCCCCGCGATCCCCTACGAGCAGCTCGAAGAGCTCGACGACGAAGGCCAGGTCAAGTTCGTGCTGGACATCGTCCAGCAGAGCGGCGTGCAGATTCCCGGTGGCATCGTCGAACACCAGCGCACGTCCTACCTGGACAACCGGGCGCTGGAGACGGTCCGGATCGAGCCCTATGACGGACATGTCACCCTGTACATGGCCGATCGCTACCATGACGACGTCATCGAGTTCGAGCCGCGCTACGCCGTCCGCCAACCCGACGGCGGCTGGGGCGAGTACGTGCCCGACCTCGAGGTGGTGCCGATCGGTGGCGAGCACATCCAGGCCATCGACGAACCCTTCATCGCCAAGGTCGGCGCGCACCTGAGCGAGGCTTTGCAGAGCATCGAGCGTCAAACGAGTGAGGTGGGCAACCAGTGACGGAGACTCTGCCGGCTGCGGGGCCGGCGTCGGCCCCTGTCGTCCACAGCACCGCCGAGAAGCTCGCCGAGTTGCACGCTCGTCTGGAGCTGGCCAAGGAGCCCGGCGGCGAGAAGGCCGTCGCCAAGCGCGACAAGAAAGGCATTCCCAGTGCCCGCGCGCGCATCCACGCGCTCGTCGACCCGGGAACCTTCCTGGAGATCGGCGCGCTGGCCAAGACGCCCAACGACCCCAACGCCTTGTACGGCGACGGCGTGGTCACCGGACACGCCATGATCGGCGGCCGGCCGGTCGGGGTGTTCTCCCACGACCAGACCGTCTTCCAGGGATCGGTCGGTGAGATGTTCGGCCGCAAGGTCGCCCGGCTGATGGAGTGGTGCGCGATGGCCGGGTGCCCGATCGTCGGCATCAACGACTCCGCCGGTGCCCGCATCCAGGACACCGCCACCTCACTGGCGTGGTACGCCGAACTGGGCCGCCGCCACGAGCTGTTGTCCGGGGTGGTGCCGCAGATCTCGGTCATCCTGGGCAAATGCGCCGGGGGAGCGGTGTATTCGCCGATCCAGACCGATCTGGTGGTGGCGGTGCGCGACCAGGGCTACATGTTCGTCACCGGTCCTGATGTCATCAAGGACGTGACCGGAGAGGACGTCACGCTCGACGAACTGGGTGGCGCGGATTACCAGGCCCGCTACGGCAACATCCACCAGGTGGTGGACTCGGAGGCCGCCGCGTTCCAGTATGTGCGCGACTTCCTGTCGTTCCTGCCGTCCAACGCCTACGACAAGGCTCCGGTGGTCAACCCCGGCCTCGAGCCGGAGATCACCCCGAGCGACCTCGAGCTCGACTCGATCGTGCCGGACTCGGACAACACGGCCTACGACATGCACGAGATCCTGCTGCGGATTTTCGACGACGGCGACTTCCTCGATGTCGCCGCGCAAGCCGGGCAGTCCATCATCACCGGGTACGCGCGGGTCGACGGCCGCACCGTCGGTGTCGTCGCCAACCAGCCCATGCACATGTCCGGGGCCATCGACAACGAGGCCTCCGACAAGGCGGCCCGCTTCGTCCGGTTCTGTGACGCCTTCGACATCCCGCTGGTCTTCGTCGTGGACACCCCCGGATTCCTGCCGGGGGTGGAGCAGGAGAAGAACGGCATCATCAAACGCGGCGGCCGGTTCCTGTACGCGGTGGTCGAGGCCGACGTGCCCAAGGTGACGATCACCGTGCGCAAATCCTACGGCGGCGCCTATGCGGTGATGGGCTCCCGGCAGCTGACCGCCGACTTCAACTACGCCTGGCCCACCGCGCGCATCGCGGTGATCGGCGCCGACGGGGCCGCCCAGTTGCTGATGAAGCGCTTCCCGGACCCGACGACCCCCGAGGCCCAGCAGATCAAAAAGGACTTCATCGAGGGCTACAACCTGAATATGGCGATCCCGTGGATCGCCGCCGAACGCGGCTTCATCGACGCGGTCGTCGAACCCCACCAGACGCGGCTGCTGATCCGCAAGTCGCTGCATCTGCTGCGCGACAAACAGCTGTGGTGGCGTATCGCGCGCAAGCACGGCCTGATCCCGGTCTAGTTCCCACCCACCGCGCTACCGCGAGCAGACATAAAAGCCCCTCCCGACCGGCGTGTCGCGGGGTTTTTACGTCTGCTCGCCGGTGAAGGCGCCGGCCACCAACTCGTCGAAACGCTCCAGCGCCTCCTCGGAGTCGGCGTCGATGCCGCGCAGCGGCCCGCGGTCGGCGAGGTAGCGCTGCGCGTAGAGCCGGGCGACGAGCGCTTTGCGGTCGTCGCCGCGGGTCTGGCGCTCCCAGGCGGCCTGCTCGGTGAGCAGCGCGCCGGCGTAGACGTCGCCCATGAACTGGGCCAACGGGAACAGCCGCGCCTCGGCGATCCCCCGGTCCAGCTTGGACCAGGCCGTGACGGCCGCGTCGAGGTCCTCGATCCGCTCGGCGACCAGCCGGGCGGTCGCCCCGCCATCCCCGGTGTCGTCGGACACCACGATCGCGTCGCGCATCCGGTTCAGCAGCGCTTCGTGCGCGCGGGTCTGCTCGATGCCGCGGCGCACGTCGAGGCACAAGATGTTGTCGGGGCCCTCCCAGATCGTGTTGACCTGCCCGTCGCGCAGCAGCCGGGCCACCGGCCAATTCTCGATGTAGCCGTTGCCGCCGTGGATCTCGATCGCGTCCGACGCCGCGGTGATCCCCAGCCGGCACACCTTCAGTTTGGTGACCGGTACCGCGATGCGCTGCCGCGGCCCGCCGGGCCGGTGCTGGTTGGCGGCCCCGGTGCCGTCGAACACCAGCGCGAGTGCGGCCTCCACGTCGACGATCATCTCGGCGAGCTTGCGCCGCATCAGCGGCTTGTCGATCAGCGCCCCGCCGAACGCCCGGCGCTGCCGCGCGTAGCACAGCGACTCGACCAGGGCGCGCCGCGCGTTGGCCAGTCCGAACAGGGCGATTCCCAGCCGCGCGGCGTTGGTCAGCTCCATCATGCGGCCCAGCCCCTTGCCGTCGGACGGGCCCGCCTCGCCGGTGGGTTCGCCGGAGAGCAGAAACGCCTCGGCGTCGACGAACTCGACCTCGCCGGAGGCCACCGAGCGGGTGCCCAGCTTGTCCTTCAGGCGCCGCACCCGCACCCCGTTCCGCGAGCCGTCGCGGCGGGTGCGCAGCACCAGGAAGTTGGCGACCCCGCGCGACGAGTCCGGGGCGCCCTCCGGCTTGGCCAGCACCACGAACGCCTCACCGGCACAGTTGGACGCGAACCATTTGAAGCCGTTGAGCAGCCAGGCATCGCCGTGGCGGGTGGCGGTCGTCTCCAGCGCGCCCAGGTCGGAGCCGCCGGTGCGTTCGGTGAGCAGCTGCGCCGTCTCGCCGGCCCACTCGCCGGAGGCGAACTTGGCCAGCACGTGTTCGGCCACGTCGGCCGGGGCGTAGGCCGCCACCAGCGAGGACACCATGCCGCCGCCGGTGCCCAGCGCGCAGCCCATCCCGATGTCGGCCTGGTTGAGCAGGTAATTGGAGGCGAACAGCGGCAGCGCCGAACTGATCTTGGCGGCCTTCGCCTCGGAGCGCAGCGCCTGCTGGGCGTCCAGCACGGCGCGCTTGGAACGGGCGAACGACTCGGGCATGACGACCCGGCTGACGTCGTGTCCCCAGCGGTCGTAGCGCTCCAGCCGGGGCGGGTTGCGGTCGGTCTCCTCGGCCCACCGCGCCACCGGACCGCCCATCAGCTCCCCGATGCGCGACAGTTGCGGCTCCACGACGGCCAACTGATCCGGCCCCAGGTAGTACGCCATGGTGGACTGCAGCGTGGGATCGGTGCGGTACCAGTTGAGCCCGACCGCGCCGCCGTAGTCCTCCGTCTGGTAGCGCTGCGCTTTCTCGGGAGTGGAGAAGGGCAGCCGGTCCACCGCCTCGGGGGCGTACTCGCTCATGACGTGACGGTATTACAAGGCTCACGCCGAAGCGCGCAGCGGTCGCCTGCGATAGGCGCCCGTTCCGCCGCCCGCGCCGCGGCGGGCCAGCGCGTCGAGGTCCAGGATCAGCACGCTCTTGCCTTCCGGCCGGATCCAGCCGCGGGTGGTGAACGTGCGCAGCGCCTTGTTGATCGACACGCGGTCGGCCCCCACGAGCTGCGCCAGCTCGTCCTGGCTGAGCTCGTGCTCCAGGCGCAGCCCGTCGGGCTCGGGGGTGCCGAAGCGCCGGCCCAGCAGCAGCAGTTGGCGCGCCACCCGGCTCGCCACGTCGCTGGAGACCAGCTCGACCTGTTGCTCCTCGGTGTGGGTGAGCCGCTGCGTCAGGGATTGGAGCAGCTGCTCGCCGATCACCGGCCAGCGGGCGATCCAGGTGCGCAACGTGGCACGGTCCAGCCACACCGCGCGCACGTCGGTGA